>JAAZHK010000078.1 GCA_012510745.1 Mycoplasmatota bacterium | reverse complement strand
GGATTTTTAGATTGATTAGTAGCAATATCTTTAGCAATATTGTCAGTATAACTACCATATATAAAATTACAAGAAATATCTAAATTACGGCATTCATTTGTAATAACAGTTTTAGATTTGCCAACGAAATTAGGTACTGTTACAGGAGCTCCATGAGAGATATATATATTAATAGTATCACCTTCTTTAATAACATCTCCTATTTTAGGCGTGATTTTAATTATTTTTCCTTGTTCAAAATCTTTGTCAAATTGATAGTTCTCTTGATAAGGAATATTGTATTTTTCAGCCCATTCTTTGAATTCTAAAGCAGTGTTAAATTTAGGCATCATTAGTTTACCTTTTGATACAACAATAATAATAAAAGTACCTTCTTCTAAAATATCACCTTTTTGATAATTAATAGACACAATATTTCCCAGCGCAATGCTTTCATGATATTGATCATTAAATGTAATCTTTAAGCGATTATTAATAACCCATTGAGTAATTTCTTCAATTGTCATATTTAATAAATTAGGAACCACAATTTGTTTTCCCTTCGAAATAGTTAAAGTAACTATATCAGAAACAGGGTTAACCATTTTTTCTTGTAATATATTTTGATTAATAACATGATCCTTAAGAACTTTATCACTATAATCAAATTTTAATTCATATTTAATACCATTTCTTTTTAGCCAAACAGAAGCATAAAAGGTTGATTTATTTTTTAAATTAATCATGGAAATAGATTCTGTAGGCATTTCTTCCCCAATAGATGCTGTTAAATAAAGATAATCATTTCTTTTCATATTGCCAGAACTATTTTGAGAAATAATGCTATCTTTTTCATTTACAGATGTTACAAAATCAACAACAATATTATTTAAATGATTTTCTTCTACAAAAATAATAACCTCTTCAATTGACCATCCAATCATACTTGGAATAGTTACAGTTTTTTCATAATCAGGCCCATCAGATACAACAATATTTATTTCTTTGATTTTTTTAGTTAATATTCCGGGGATAATATCTTGTCTGATAATATTATAAGGTTCTACAGTATCACTATTTTCATAAGTTATGTTTAAAGTTATTTCATTTTTTTCAGCCCATTTTAATGCTTCAGTAATTGTTTGATTAGAAAAGTCTTTAACTGTAGCTTGTTTAGGTAACTGTATAATTCCTATATCATATAGCAAATTAAAACTAATAAAAATAATTAGCATTATGTTAGCAATTAAAAATACAGAAGATATTTTCTTATTTTTAATAAGTATAGCTATAAAAACTAATATAAATAAAGATAGTAATGACACGCTAATAATAGACGCTATATAATCAACAGTATTATTTCCGCCAATAATTTTATAAATAAAATAGATTAATATTAATATAAATAATATCCCTAATGATATATTTAAACTTCTTCTTTTCATCTTATCACCTATAATAATTATATAATAATAATAGAATAAAAGAAATAAGAAGATAAATTTAAATACAAACTTATGTCAATTATAATTGCAAAATATTTTTAAATTTGTTATCATAATATATAGAGAATAGAAAAGGAAGATTTAAATATGGAAAATATAATTGAATGGATAACATCAATACCTGGTATT
>JAAZHK010000012.1 GCA_012510745.1 Mycoplasmatota bacterium | reverse complement strand
CTTCTATACTAGTATTATTTCCCAGCATAATAATTGTTTGATTATTATTAATCATGTTATCTAATTGATTTAATTTAGTCAACATTTTATAAATATTTTTATTTAAACCTTTTTTTAAATCTTCATAAGCATCATCATACGCTTTATTAAAAAGTTCTTGCACCTCAGTAGATTTTATAAAACTATTTAAAATATTTTTATCAAAATTAATTTCACCTAGCTTATCAATACATTTTTCTAAAAAATTAACATTAATATATTCAACAAATCCTTTAATTGTTAAATAATTAATTAATTTAGTTTTATATAAGTTTTTAAAATTATTTAAAACACTTTTTTGTAAAATCAAATCTAAATTAGGTATAATGTGTTCTCCATATTGCTCTTTTTTAATGTTTTTAATAGTTTCTATTATTTCATCTATCATTTCATTATTGTCATTAAGGTCATAATTACTAAAATCTAAAACACTAGCGGAGGTTATACCCAAAGTATAATAATTAATATCGTGAATAAATATACTTCCTTCTTCATGAGCTCTTATATATTTTGATTCTAATAAATAAGCTTTGGAAAATTCATTTGATATGATTTTGCCAAAATCTAAAATTTTTTCCATTGGAGTTTGATTACTATCACTTTTGACTTTTAAACCTATTTTTTCAATAGCTTTAACAAATTTATGTTGTTGTTTTACATTAAAAGCTTCCCTAGAAGCCGCCCTTTTTAATCGATAATTATTAAAAGATAAATAAACATTAGTATATTTTTTTTGTTGTAAAACATTTTCGATAATGTCTTGAATATCTTCAACATTAATGGTTTTTCTATCTTTATAATTAATTTTAATATATTCTAAAACTGCTTGATATACTTGATTAACATTTTGTTCATTATAAATATCATGAATACTATCAAAGGCATGTTTTATCGCAATTGCTATTTTAGGTCCGTTAAAATTTACTCTTTGACCGCTTCTTTTGACGACTATTAAATCATTAAATATTTCTAAATTCATTTTACGCCTCCTATATTAATTTAATTATACTATGTAATTTTAAAATAGCAATGTTTTTTTTGTCTTTTTTTAACATTTTACATTTTTATGATTTCGCAAAACACTTTTTTTAATAAAAAAAAACATTTAATAAAATGCTTTCTTTTATTTATTAATAATATCTAATTTTAAAGATTTTCATAATTTTATTATTCTTGATATTTACTTATACTTAAAAGAATACCAACACTAATCATACTTATTAATAATGAAGAACCTCCATAAGATAAAAATGGTAAAGTAACTCCTGTTACAGGTATTAACCCTATGACTACCATTAAATTCATTATTGCTTGAATTATAATCTGAAAAGTAATTCCAAAAGCTAAATATTTAGCAAATAAATCCTTTTGATTCAAAGCTATTTTAATACCGCTATATAAAATTAAACCAAATAATAAGATGATTAATAAAACTCCCACAATACCTAGTTCTTCACTTATAATAGAAAAAATAAAATCTGTTTGAGGTTCTGGTAAATAAAAATGTTTTTGTCTAGAATTAAACAATCCCATTCCTAATAATCCTCCAGGACCTATCGCATATAATGATTGAATTATTTGAAAACCAGTACCTAATGGATCGCTCCACGGATCAATAAAAGATATAATACGATCTATTCGATAAGGCGCTATTAAAATAATAATAACAATTCCAAGCGCTCCCAATGCTCCTAATATAAAAAAGAATTTCATTTTAACACCAGCTATAAATAATAAAATAATTGTACTTATTACTAAAATCATTCCTGTTCCAAAATCTGGTTGTAGCATAATTAATCCAAAAACTAATAACGTTACCAGCAATATTGGTAATAGACCCTTTTTAATATCTTTTATTTTTTTTTGTTTGATAATTAAATAACGACTAGTAAATATAATTATCCCCAACTTAGCGGCCTCACTTGGTTGAATACCAAAAGATCCTATACCAAACCAACTTCGTGATCCATTACGAATTGATCCAATTCCAGGAATTAAAACCAAAATTAAAAATAAAAGACAGATACCAAAAATGATTCCTGCCTTCTTGTAATAGATTCGATAATCTATTTTTCTTATTATATTCATTAATATAAAACCTGTTAAAATAAATAATGATTGCATCTTAACATATTTAAAAGGATCATTAAATTTATAATCAGCCCAAATATATGAAGATGAATAAATCATTAAGAGTCCAAATGCTATTAAAAGTGTTACAGCAATGAAAAGAAGTAAATCATATCTTTTTTTCATATTTAATCACCTTTATAAATTCTATAACCAAACCCCAAAGAATATACCGGCCATAGCTAATAATAATCCAAAAACCATAAATAACTTAACAATATCAGTTTCACTCCACCCTAATTTTTCAAAATGATGATGCAAAGGGGTCATTAGAAATATCTTTTTATTAAAAAATACTACTGATATCGTTTGTATAATAACCGATAATGTCTCAATTACAAATACACCGGCTACAACTAATAATGTTAATTCTCTTCTTGTTAAAATAGCCATAGCGGCCATAATACCTCCTAAAGCTAAAGAACCAGTATCACCCATAAAAACTTTAGCTGGATGAGTATTATATATTAAAAATCCTAATAAACTACCTACTAGTATAAAAGTAAAAATACCCATATCTTGATAACCAGCCATTATCGAAACCAATCCAAAAGCAACAAAAGCTATTGCAGATAGTCCTCCTGCTAATCCGTCTAAACCATCTGTTATATTAACTGCGTTAGAGCAACCTACTAAAACAAATAAAATAAAAACACCATATAACCAGCCCATTTCAATATTTATACCTAAAGTCGAAACTATAAAGGCTGTTTCTCCACCATTTTTAACATAAATATAAAAGAATCCTATTGCAATAATAATTTGAGCTATTAATTTTTGAATAGTCGATAAACCTTCATTATCGTGTTTACGGATACTTAATAAATCATCAAAAAATCCAATAATTGCATAACCTAAAAAAACAATTAAAACAATAGCTAAGTTTTCACTAAATATGATTTTATTAGTTAATACTAAAATTAAAGTAGCTATAAAAGTAGGAACAATAAATAATAGCCCTCCCATTGTTGGAGTTCCTTCTTTTTTCTTATGATTTTCATTAACAAAAACACTTATTCTTTGTCCTAATTTAATTTTCCTTAAATAAGGAACTAAAAATAGACCCAAAGATGCTGATAATAGAAAACCAATCATAACAGCAAATGTTGCTTTAGTTAATAATAACATTTTATCACTCCCATATCTGTATATAAAATTATACTACATATCATAATAGAAATATTAATAATTAAGATAAATTATACAAAAGTTTACATCAATCTGCTAACAATAATCTTACTATAGAACCTTCTATTAATTTTGTTCCAGCTTTTGGTGATTGTTCTATAACCCTATTACCACTACCAGTATATACAACTTCAAAATTAAATAGTTCTTTATTAGCTTCTTTAACGCTTTTATTTATAACATTAGGTACAACAGCATATTTTTCACTATCCCATTGCATAACTCTTTCTATAGCGTTAGGTTGTTTTTCAATATTTAAAGCTTCAATAATATCTAACAAAATACGTCTTGCTATAGGAGCTGTTGTATAACTTGATAATAAAGCTGTATTTTTAGGATTATCAATTGCAAGAAATAAAACTGCTTCAGGTTTGTTAGCAGGTACTACGGCTAAAAAGCTCATTATATAATTATTAATTAAATATCTACCATCTTGGACTTTTTGAGCTGTGCCTGTTTTTCCTCCAACACGATAATCTTCTATATAGGCATATCTTCCTCCACCTCTTGCAACTACACTTTCTAAAGCATAACGCATAGTAGCACTAGTATCAGGACTAATTGTTTGACGAACTAATTCTTTTTGAAATTGTTTTATAATTGAATTAGTTTGACCTTCTGCAATACCCTTTACTAAAAAAGGTTTATAAAGGTTACCACCATTTACAACCGCACTTACTGCTGTTATTTGTTGTATAGGTGTAACACTAACTCCCTGACCAAAAGATGTTGTTGCCAATTCTAAATTTTTTACTTTTTCTAAAGGAAAAATAATACCAGTTGCTTCTCCATTAAGATCAATACCAGTTTTTTCACCAAAACCAAATAAATCTAAATATGAAAATAATCTTTCTTTACCTAACGTTAACCCTAATTTTACAAATCCTGGATTACAAGAGTTTTCCATTACTTGTAAAAAGGTTTGATGACCATGACCCCCAGCTTTCCAACAACCTATTCTTCTACCATCTACTATAACTGATCCAGCATCATAAAAAGTATCAGTTTCTAAATCTACTATTTTCTCCTCAACACTAGCTGCTGTTGTTATAATTTTAAAAGTAGATCCTGGTTCAAATGAGGCCCATATAGGTAAATTACGGCTTAACTTTTCCATACTATAATCCAAATAATAATTAGGATCATAATCTGGTCGTGAACTCATTGCTAATATTTCACCATTATTAGGATCCATAACAATAGCTAAAGCCATATCAGGATTAAACATAGATACTATATTATTAAGCTCTCTTTCTAAAGATTTTTGAATATTATAATCAATAGTTAATAATATATTCATACCTGATAAAGGAGCTTTATAAACTTCTGATAACGCTAATTTTTTACCTTTTGCATCAGAAAAATATTTAATAGCACCATCCTCGCCCATTAAGTAATTATCATACAATAATTCAACACCACTTAATCCTTGATTATCAATTCCTACGTAACCTAAAACATGTGACAATAAATTATTATAAGGATAATATCTTTTTGATTCTTTTACTAAATAAACTCCATCGAATTTTAAACTTTCTATCTGATTAGCAATGTCATATGGTAAACCACGACCTTCTGGGTGAACTCTTTCAATTGAAGTCTTTTTATAAACATGTTTATCCATCTCTTCTTTGGTAACTTTTAATATTTTAGATAAAGAAATACTAACTAATTCTTTATCTTTTATTTGATTGGGAATTAATACTAAAGACGTCGTTGTAATATTATCAGCTAACACTACTCCATTTCGATCTAAAATTAAACCTCGATCTGCTGTTATAGGAAGGTTTCTACTCCATAAATCTTCAGCTAAATCTTTTAATTTTTGATAATCAACCAATTCTATATAACTAACTCTTAAAAAAATAAAAATAAATAAAATAATCATAATGAAAAAAAGTAACCTTATTCGTTCATTTATTTTTCCGTGAAACATTATTATCACCAATAAAGTATATTCCAAAAAAAAAAGAAAATTTCAATTTTCTTTTTATTCCCAAAATAGGTTTTTAGAATAGAATTCCGGCTCGGTTGTTAAGTTTATTCCTAAATTAGATAGAAGTTTCTCATCACCAATTGGAATAAAGAAGCTTGCATGAGCCTCCAAATTTTTAAGTTTATCTAATTTAGAAAGAGCCTTTTCACATAAGGTATTATTTGAACTGCAAATGCTTAAACCATATAAAACCTCTTGGAGACTAAGCATACTTTTATCATTACCATAAATTTCTTTTTTTAATTTTAACATAGGTTCTAAAACAGAGGGAGATAATAAATTAATATCATCATTAATATGAGCAAATTCCTTTAAAGCATTTAAAATCAACGAAGAAGCCGCTGTCATAATAATTGTATTTTTACCTGTAATGATTTTGTGGCTATTAATTTGCATAGCAATAACAGGTACCTTTTCTTTTTTTGTTTTATTATAAGCATGTGAAACCACTTTTCTAATATTAATATCTACATTGGCTTCATCTAATAAAATTTTAATTCTTTGAGGAGTTTCCTCATCGACTATTCCTTTTTTATAATCAGCTAAGCTACGGTAATATCTTCTAACCATTTCTTGATTAGCTGCTAAAATAGCCTCTTCATTATCTGTTATACAATATCCTACCATATTAACTCCCATATCTGTGGGAGATTTATATATTTGTTCGCCTGTTATCTTATAAAGGATCTTATTTAAAATAGGAAATATTTTTAAATCACGATTATAATTAATAGCCTTAACACCATATTCTTCCAAATGAAAAGAATCTATCATATTAATGTCCTTTAAATCAGCAGTGGCAGTTTCGTAAGCTATATTAAGAGGATGTTTTAGAGGTAAATTCCAAACTGGAAAAGTTTCATATTTTGCATATCCAGCTTTAATTCCTCTTTTATATTCATGATATAATTGTGATAAAGCTGTTGCTAATTTACCACTTCCTGGACCAGGAGATGCGATTAGAACTATTGGTTCAGTTGTTTCTATATAATCATTAGCACCATAACCTTCATCACTAACAATAGTGTCAACATCAGTTGGATATCCTTTAGTATATGTATGAATATATGTTTTAATATTCCTTCTAGCTAATTTTTTTCTAAACAAAATAGCAGCAGGCTGCCCTGTAAACAAGGTAATAACAACATTATCTACTTTAAATCCTAAATTACGCAATTCATCTATTAATCTTAAAAGATCAATATCATAAGTTAAATTAACATTAGAATTAATTTTATTCGACGCAATATCTTCAGCATTAATACAGAAAATAATCTCTAATTTTTTTCTTAGGGTCTTTAAAACTTCTATTTTAGCATTAGATTTAAATCCTGGTAAAACTCTTGCGGCATGCATATCATCAAATAATTTACCACCTAGCTCTAGATATAGTTTATTATCAAATATTTTCACTCTTTTTAAAATTTCTGCTGATTGAAGTTTAATATATTTATTATTATCAAAACACTTTTTCATAACTACCTCTACTATATTTATATTATAGCAAAGATATTTTTTTAAAACAATAACAAGACTATTAAGCCTTGTTATTCTAAGCCATATTTAGGTGAAAAAACCACCTCTAATTTGTTTTCTTGATTAATTTTTGTGTTTTTTGAAATACTTTGACTGGTAACAAAACCGTATCCAGAATAAGTAAAAGGTATATCTAATATATTAACTAAATTAATTACATCGCTACTTGACCACCCTATAATATTAGGCATAAATACATTAGCATCATTAGTTAATAAAAAGATTTTATCATAAATAGTTACCAAACTATCTTTAAGAGGATATTGATTAATTATTTTATTACCATCCCCCAAAAGAATATAATTTAACTTTTTATTTGTTAAATATTCTGTTACCTCAACAGTAGATTTATTAATAAAATTATAATCTAATTTAATATTTGATACAGTATTCTCTGGTATTTCTGTCTTAATATTTAAATAACCAGCAATATTTTTAATTATTTCTCTAGCTGGAGTTTTAATAACCATACTAGAACCATCCTCTGGTCTTTTAATTGATATGTATAAAATAATTTGAGGATCTTCTTTTGGAAAAATTCCAGTAAAAGAACGAATACTATTAACATCACCTAATAAGTAACCATTTTCACCAGCTATTTGGCTCGTTCCAGTTTTACCAATAAGATTAACATTTTCAATAGCATAATCTGTTCCTACGCCCTTAGTAATCGAATCTTCCATTAGGTTTTTCATATAATCAGTTGTTTCTTTACTAGCTACTTTAGCTACTACAGTTTTTTTATTTTCCTTAGTTATTTCACCTTGATCATTGACTATTTTATTAACTATAAATGGTTTTAATAAAGATCCATCGTTGCAAATTGCAGTTAATCCTTGAATATGTTGAATAGGAGTTGTTGTAATTCCTTGCCCAAAACCACTATTTAATATTTCTGTTTCGTATTCAAATTCTATTTTACCAACAGCTTCATTTGGTAATGTTATACCTGTTTTTTGTCCAAATCCCATAGTCTTAAAATATTTTTTTAAAATATCTTTACTTAAATATTCATTTATAATAGAAATAATTCCTACATTAGAAGATAAAGCATAGCCATAATCATAAGATATTTCTCCCCATCCATTATTATCCCAATCTCGAATTTTAGTTCCATCTTTAGTAATATAAGAACCAGATAAAAAAGTATTATTACCATTATATTTACCTGTTTCTAAAGCAGCCATATAAGTATACGTTTTCATAATAGAACCAGGTTCAATAGTAAATGATATATTAGGATCTAAATAATTAGTAATATTTAATAAATTAGGATCAAAACTAGGATTAGAACTACTTGCTAAAATTGCTCCTGTTTTAGCATCAGCTACTAAAACTGTAGCCCAATCAAATTGATAATTACTAGCAATGTTTTTTAAAGCTTGTTCTACAAATAATTGAATATTCGCATCTATACTCAAATATATATCATGCCCATTGATTGCATTTATTTTAATAGCATCTGAACCAGGAATTTGATAACCTTTTAAATCCTTTTGATATGTAACTGAACCATTCGTACCACTTAATTCTTTATTAAAATATTTTTCAACACCCATTTCGCCAACCATAATACCATCATTTATTTTGACATAACCTAAAGTATAAGATAAAAAGTCCCCATAAGGATAATATCTTTTAACTGATTCTATAAAATCAATTCCTGGTAAATTTAAATCAACTATTTGATCTTTAATAATTTCTGTTAAACCATTACCAGCTTTTCCAAATTCTGTTTGATATAAATCTTTTTGATTTAGTAAGCTTAAAATTTCTTCTTTTGGCATACTAATTACTTTAGATAATTCTTCGGCTGTTTTCTCTTTATCAATCACATGACGGGGGTTATTTTCTTTTATAGTTCTAGATTCATCTAAATATGCAATTAAGGTATAGGAAAAAACATTTTGTGCTAAAACTTGACCATTTTTATCATAAATAGTACCTCTATTGGCTGTTAAAATTCGTTTTTCTGTCGTTCTTTCGGCAGCAAACTGTTGAATATTAATACCGTCTATTTTAGTACACAATCCCAAATAAAATAAACGAACTATAATTAAAACAAATAAAAAAAGCGCGAACACTATAAAAAAATTATTAATTTTTATACTATTTTTTGCTATTTTTTTCATTTTAATCACTACCTATTCTGATATAGATTTAATGTTATTATTATTATAACTTAAACCTTCATTTGAAGCAACTATTTGAATATTATTTAAGGATACTAACTCATCTATTTTCATAGTTAAACTATCATTCTTTTTAGTTTGATTAACTATATTTTCTTTTACTTTTTCTACTTCATAATTAATTTTAGATAATGTTCCTTTTGTAAAGATTAATAATAAAGGGGATGTAAATAACAACATAAAAGTAAAGGTATATAATAAACGCTCAAATTTTGATATTTTTAATACTTTTTTCTTTTTCTTAACCATGTTAATCCTCCCTAACTAATTCTTTTAATCGTTCTCAATATAGCTGAATGAGACCTTTTATTAATATTTAATTCCTCTTTACTTGGTTTAATGGCTCTTGTTATTAATTGATATTTAGGTAAGTATTCTTTTGGAATATTAGGTAGACCTTTAACTAAAGAGTTTATTTCTGTTAATTCTTTAAACAGATTTTTTACCATCCGATCTTCTAAAGAGTGAAAAGTTATAACACTCATACACCCATCAATATTTAATATTTCTAAAGCTTGTCTTAAAGATTTCTCTAATATTTCTAATTCCTGATTAACTTCGATCCTTATAGCTTGAAAAGTTTTCTTAGCCGGATGTTTATCTCTTTTATATTTCATAGGCACGCTTTGTGAAACGATTTCGGCTAATTGTAAAGTTGTTTTAATAGGTTGTAAATTTCTGAAGTTAATAATGTTACGGACTATACTACGAGCATATTTTTCTTCTCCATAATCAAATAAAATTTTAATTAATTGTGTGTCACTATATTCATTAACAACTTGATAAGCACTTAATAATTTAGTTTGATCCATTCTCATATCTAATGGAGCTTCTTTATGATAGCTAAACCCTCTATTAGCATTATCTAATTGTGGGCTAGAAACACCTAAATCAAAAATAATCCCATCAATTTTTTTAACATCTAATTTCATTAATTCTTCCTTTAAATTAACAAAATTATTTTTAATAACAGTGTAATTAGAAGCTATAAAACTTAATTTATTTTTACTATAATCAATAGCATCTTGATCCTGATCAAAGGCATATAACCAACCTTTTTTTATTCTTTTTAATATTTCTTGACTGTGACCAGCATATCCTAAAGTAGCATCTACATAAATACCATTTTCTTTAATATTCAAGGCTGTAATACTTTCTTTTAATAAAACACTATAATGCATAATTCTCCTAAAAAGTTATATTACCTTCAAACAAGTTTTCAGCAATATTTGAAAACTCCTCATTGTTAGTATTTACGAAAGAATCCCATTTTTCTTTGTTCCATATTTCTAAACGGTCATTTACGCCGATAACAATACATTCTTTTTTTAAATCGGCGTAATCAACCAATGGAGAGGTAATATTAATTCGACCCTGTTTATCGAATTCAACATCAGTAGCACCAGCTAAGAAAAAACGCATAAAACTTCGAGCATCTTTTTTTGTAAATGGTAATTCCTTTAATTTATTAACAATCATTGACCACTCATTATTGGTATAAGCAAATAAACACCCATCCAGCCCTCTTGTTATAATAAAAGATTCACCTAATTCATGACGAAATTTAGCAGGAATAATTAAACGACCTTTTTCATCAATATTATGACGATACTCACCCTTAAACATTTTATTGCCCCACTTTCTCCCACTTTGTACCACTGTATAAATATATTATATCAAACTAATTAAATTTGTAAAGGTTTTTTACAAAAAAAAAGTAAATTTTCATTTACTTTTTACCTATCAATAATTACTGTTGTTCGATTATTAAAATTAAGACTATTAATCATTTCATCTAATTGTTTTTTATTTAAGGATTTAATTATATCAATTTTATTTGGTATAAGATCACCATACTTTTGAATATCATCTGATATATTATCTAGATTTAACTCATAATTATCCACAATAGCAACTTCAGCTGCTATCCATACTTTTTTTATACGATTAAAATCTTCTTCTAAAATGCTTATATTTTTTAATTCTTGATCAATTCGTTCAATAAATTCTTGAGCTTTTTTTGTTTTAGCAAAAAACTCTAAAGTTTTATAATTATCAACATCATTTATAGATGTATAAAAAGAAACCGCTAAATCTTTTTGTCTTACATCTTCTTTAAAGAGACTAGCGTTACCAAAAAGTAAAGTATTAAACATTTGAAAATATAAATCACGAATAAAGGGATTTAATTTAATATGAGAAACATTTATTTTAAAAGCATATCCTAATTTAGGCATTTCTACATTCATTTTGATTTTTTCATAAGTTTTAAATACTTTTTGAGGTTCGTTATAATCTTTATTAGTAATTGGTCGTTGATTAAATTGTTTATTTTTCATTTGTGCTTTAATATCTTTCATAACTTCTTCTTGATCAAATTTCCCTGCAACAATTAAACTCATATTACTAGGTTGATAAAAAGTATTATAACATTTGTATAAATCTTCTTTAGTAATTTTAGAAACACTAGATACACTTCCAGCTATAGGAATTCTAATTGAATGATTTACAAAAAGATTCTCTTTTACTTTATCATTTAAAACCCATTCTGGTAAATCGTTATACATTTGGATTTCTTCTATAATAATACCTTTTTCTTTTTCGACATTTAAATCTGTAAAATAAGGACTATAAACATATTCTAAAAGATATTTGATATTTTCTGAAATATTATTATTTCCCCATATAATATAATTGGTTACTTTAAAACTAGTTGAAGCATTCGCATTAGTTCCAGTTTTAGCATAAAAACTAAATGGGTCAAGACCATTTTCCATTTCAAACATTTTGTGTTCTAAAAAATGCGCTATTCCTGCTGGAAAAGAGGTTAATTCTTTTTCTCCAATTGGAATAAAATCATTATTAATGGATCCATAGTTAGTAAATAAAGAAGCAGAATAATTATTTTTTTTAGTATATGGAATCAAATATACTTTTAATCCACTGCTTAACTTTTCATAAAAAACATTCTGGTCTAACTTTTTTAATTTAATTTTCTTCATTTTGGTCACCTTCTAATAGAAAAACTGTATCTAAATATATCTTTTTACTTAAATTAACAATATCGTCTTTAGATACTTCCTGGATCTTTTTCATTCTAGTATTAATATCATCAGTTCCTAAAATATGCATTGAAAAATAACTATCTATTAAGGCAATTGGGCTATCATATAATTCTTGCAATAAAGTAATATAAAAGTTTTTAGCAATAGTTATTTCTTCATCAGTAATATTACCATCAATCATATTATTTATTTCCTTTTTGATTAACTCTACTATTTTAGTAAAATTATCCGCTGAAATTCCAGAAACAATAGTAATTAAATTATCATATTTATCAACTCTAGAATTAATGTAATAAGCTAAAGAATTCTTTTCCCTAATATTTTGAAAAAATTTAGAATCAAAACTTCCACCTAAAATAGTATTATATAAAGTAACAACATATTTTTTCTCAAATTCATTTAAACCAATAGTTTTTAATCCCATGGATAATTTAGATTGATTTAATCCTTTTTCTTTTTCTTTAATTACTTTTATTTTTATCGGTTGTTCATTTTCAATTGTTAAATCTTCTATTTGAGATTTATTAAATTTATTTTTAAAAGTGTTTTTAATTAACTGCTCACTTTCATCAAAATCAATATTTCCAATTATATAAATATCAACAATACTAGTTCTAATAAATTTCTTATAAAAATTATATAAATTATGAGGAGTAATTTGTAATAAATCTTTTAGATTTCCAAAGCCATGATAAGAATAAGCTTTTTTCTTATCCATAGATTCAACCATTCTAATTAAACTATATTTCTGTGGGTTTTCTTTAATTGTTTGTATTTGAGATTCAATTTTGTTATAATTTATTTTAAAACTTTCTTCATTAAATTGACCATTGTCAATATGGGGATTAAAAATTATTTCTTTTAAAAATTTAAAAGCTTCTTTAAGGTTTCTTTTATTAGTATATTTATTATTAAGGGTAGTCATATTAATTTTAATGCAGTTATAATTACCTATTCTTTCACAAGATGAGCTTATTTGAGCTGCATATAAATCTTGTAGTTTAATAACCATATCTCTTCTAGAAGGATATTTTTTGCATGAATAAACTAACATATCAACTAATAAATTACGTTTAGTTATTTCATCTTTTTTTATTTTATTCATAAAAGTAGTTGTTATTGTGATTGTTTTAAAACGTTCGGTTTTTATTAAATGAATGTTATAATGATCCGTTTCTATTTTCTTATAGTTCATATTCTCACCCTCCATTATTATATGTAGCTTTTATATTTATAAACTAATTATTGTTTCTAATGCTAATTCTATCATTTGATTAAATGTTTTTTCTCTTTCTTCACCAGATAAGGCCTCATTAGTTACCAGACTATCAGATACAGTCAAAAGGCAAGCAGCATTTTTATTAAATATTTTAGCCATATGAAATAAAGCAAAAGATTCCATTTCAACACCTAAACAATGATATTTTTTAATTAATTTATTAATATTAACTTTACCATAAAAAGCATCCGTACAATGGATATTACCTTTAATAAAATCAATCATATTAGCACAAGCTTTTTTAGCAATTATTTCATTGATTAAAGCACTACTATTTAATTTGCTATTTCTTTTACCGCTTTGAGAATAAGCGTAATTGCTATTAGTTATTGCTTTATCTACCAAAATAATATCTTTTAATTTAATATTTTCTAAATAGCTTCCGCATGAACCTATTCTAATAATTGTATCGACTTCATAATCTTTATATAATTCATAAGCATAGATTCCCATACTAGGCATTCCCATACCTGAGGCAAAGATTGTTATTAAATGATTTTTATATTTTCCTGTATAGCCAAACATATTACGAAGATTATTTATTTTCTTTACATCGGTTAAATAAGTCTCAGCAATATATTTTGCTCTTAAAGGATCCCCCGGCATTAATACTTTTGTAGAAATTTCTGTTTTTTTAGCATTAATGTGTATTGACATAAAACCACTCTCCTAATTAATATTATAACATGTTATTTATAAAAGAAAAAGAATTAAAAACTACATCAATTCTTTATTTTCTATAACTATTTCTAACATATCAATAAATTCAGTAAGCGTTAAAGTAACAGTTTTTTCACTTCCATATTGACGATAACTAATAGTATTATCTTCAATCTCTTGATTACCTATAATAATTGTAAACGGAATCTTTTTAACTTGAGAATTTCTTATACGATAGGATAATTTTTCATTAGAATCATCTAAATTAACTCTTATATTATTATTAAGTAATGATTCCTTTATTTTTTGACTATATTCTAAATGATAACTATTATTAATTGGAACAATATTTACTTGAATCGGTGCGAGCCAAGTAGGAAAAGCTCCAGCAAAATGCTCAATCAAAATACCTAAAAATCTCTCTAACGAACCATAAATAACTCTATGTATTAAAATAGGTCTTTTCTTTGTACCATCTGCTGCAATATAAGTTAAATCAAACCTTTCAGGTAAATTCATATCTAATTGAATAGTTCCACATTGCCATATTCGTCCAAGTGAATCTTTAATATGAAAATCTAACTTAGGACCATAAAAAGCTCCATCCCCTGGGTTTATCTTACATTTATGTCCTGCTTTTAAACAAGCTTCTTCTAATATCTTTTCTGCTTTGTTCCAAATAGCAATATCGCCTACAAAATTGTTCTCGGGTCTTGTAGAAAGTTCAATACTATAACTTAAACCAAAAATTTTATAAACTTTATCTATAAAATTAATTAATCTTATTATCTCTGATTCTATTTGTTCTTCCATCATATAAATATGAGCATCATCTTGTGTAAACGATCTTACTCTTAGTAATCCATTTAAAGCTCCACTTGCTTCATGACGATGAACTAAGCCCAACTCTCCAACTCTCAAAGGTAGATCTTTATAAGAATGAAGGCTATTTTTATAAACTAATATCCCCCCTGGACAATTCATTGGTTTAATAGCAAATTCTTTTTCATCTATTTCAGAAGTATACATATTTTCTTTATATGTTAACCAATGTCCTGATATTTCCCATAATTGTTTGTTTAACATAATTGGAGTTTTTATAAATTGATAACCTTCTTTAACATGTTCTTTATACCAATAATCTTCTAATTCTTTTCTTATAATCATACCGTTATTCAAAAAGAAAGGGAAACCAGGAGCGTACTCATTTATCATAAATAAATCTAATTCTTTACCTAATCTACGATGGTCTCTTCTTTTAGCTTCTTCTAAAAACTCTAAATAATCATTTAATTGTTTTTGGTTAGAAAAACAAATACCATATATTCTTGTTAATTGTTTATTATTACTGTCGTTTTTATAATAAGCTCCACTTACTTTTAATAATTTAAAATATTTTAATTCTTTAGTAGTTTCAATATGAGGTCCTCTACATAAATCTATAAAATCATCTTGTTGATAAGCAGTAATCTTTTCATTATTTGATAAATTATCAATTAAATCTAATTTATATTCATCATCTTTAAACATAATTAAAGCATCTTCTTTAGTTAACTCGATTCTTTTGATTAATTTTCCTTCTTTAGCAGTTCTATGCATCACTCTTTCAATCATTTCTAAATCGTCATAGCTTATAGATTGATCTCCTAAATCCATATCATAATAAAAACCCTCTGCTATTACTGGTCCTACCCAAAATTTGGCATTTGGATATATATTCTTTACAGCTTGAGCTAATAAATGAGCGCATGAATGATTTAAAACTGCTAGATTTTGATCTTCTTTAACGTTTATCATTTTGACGACCTCCTTTTATCTTTATTTTATTTTTAGATTCTTTCTTATTCATAATCTCTAAGTACATTTGTTCTTCGATTTCTTTTATCATATCCTGATTAATCAGCATTCCATTTATTAAAGATTTTCTTAATTGTTTCATTTTTCCTCCATAAAAAAACTCCTACATTATTAGGAGTCATTAAGACGGTACCATCCTTTATTTAACTTAATTAGATAACGGCCTAGACCGGAAATATTTTTATATTTCTGCTAAAAAAGGAGTAATTATTAATTTAATTATTAGTTTCCACCAACCACTAACTCGCTATAAATATCTATTAATAATCATATCTTTTATCAACGCATTTATAAATATATAATATCATTTTTTTAACATTTGTCAAGCTGAACAATTTTGGTTATGGCTTCTTCTATATTTTCTTCACTAACTGTATCTTCTGTTCTTAATTTAAATTCTAATTTACCCTCTGAAGCCTTACGACCAATCAAAATTCTAATAGGAATTCCAATTAAATCCATATCATTTAACTTAACTCCTATTCGTTCATCACGATCATCTACTAATACTTCTATATTTTTTAATAATAATCTTTTATACAGTTGATTAGCTAATTCTAATTGAATTTCATCATTTATATTGGCAATAACAATACAAACCTTATAAGGCGCAACTTCATAAGGCCAAATAATTCCTTTTTCATCATGATTTTGTTCTACTAAAGCTCCCATACAACGACCTAAACCAATACCATAAGAACCCATAACTACTAATTGTTCCTTATTATGCTCATCCATATACTTTAAATCTAATTTATCAGAATACTTAGTACCTAATTTAAAAGTATTACCTATCTCTATACCTTTTTTAAAAGATATTTTATTTAAGCATTTAGGACAAACATCAGTTTCTTTTATATTTCTAATATCTCCATTTATATATTTAAAATCATTTAAATTAACATCTTTATAATGATAATCGCTTTTATTAGCACCTACTATAAAATTCTTCATTCTTAGAACTTCATTATCAATAATAATATCAATATTTAAATTAAGAGGACCCGCATAACCTACCTCTGCCCCAGTAATTCTTATTACTTCATCAGAAGTAGCTAATTGAATATCTTTAACTTTTAATAATTTACCTATTTTAATAAAATTAATTTCATCGTCACCTTTAACTAATAAAGCAAAATATTTATTATCAGCTTTGCATATTAAGGTTTTAACAAATTTATCCGGCGTTAAATTAAAAAACGAGGATATTTCTTCTATTGTCTTAGCACCCTTAGTTTCAACTAGGGTATATTTTCTTATTTCTTCATTATCATAGGTATCTGTACTAACACATTCAGCAACTTCAATATTTGTAGCATAATCACATTTTGAACATAATGCTAAAATATCTTCACCAATCTCACTAATAGCTTGAAACTCCTCACTTAACAAACCGCCCATAATACCTGTATCTGCTGTTACTATTTTATAATTAAGTTTCATTCGATCGAAAATATTTTTATAAGCTGTAAACATCTTATTATAAGAAATATCGAGACCTTTTAAATCTTTATCAAAAGAGTAAGCATCTTTCATAATAAACTCTCTTACTCTAATAAGACCATATCTAGGACGTACCTCATCTCTAAATTTAGTTTCAAATTGATAAATATTAAAAGGAATATCTTTATAAGATTTGATTTTCATCCCGGCAGCTATAGCAAATAATTCTTCATGAGTTGGGCCCAAAATATAATCACGATTATAACGATCTTTTAAAGCAAACATACTTTGACCTATAATATCTCTTCTACCAGAGGATATATATATATCTTCTGGTATTAATACTGGCATTAATAATTCACTTGCTCCTGACTTGTTCATCTCTTCCCTAATAATTCTTTCAATATTCTTAAGTACCTTATAACCAAGTGGTAAAAACATATAAATACCAGAAGAACTTTTTTTAATCATACCACTTCTAACTAGCAAACGACCACTAATTGAATCTTCATCTTTAGGTATTTCCCTTAAGGTATAAAAATAATTTTGACTTAAACGCATAAAATCCCTTCTCTCTATTTCTTTCTAAATTTATAATTTAAATAAAAAGCTTCTCTGTATTCTAATAATTTATCTTTTTTAATAGCGTTTCTTATCTCTTCAGTTAATTTTATTAAAAAACGGATATTATGAATAGATAATAATCGGCCACCTAAGGCTTCATCACTAGTAACCAAGTGACGAATATAAGCTTTGGTATAATTTTGACAAGTATAACAATCACAATATTCATCTAGAGGTGTAAAGTCTTTTTTAAATTGTTGATTTTTTAAATTTATTTTACCTTGTTTTGTAAAAGCATTTCCATGTCTAGCAATTCTAGTAGGTAAAACACAATCAAATATATCAATACCTCTAATAACACCTTCAATAATATCTTCAGGTTCTCCTACTCCCATTAGGTAACGAACTTTATCTGGAGGTAAATGTTTAGTACTATATTCTATCATTTTATACATAGTTGGTTTATCTTCTCCAACACTTGTGCCACCTATACTATAACCATCAAAATCTAATTTTGTTGTTTCTAAAGCACTATATTTTCTTAAATCTTCAAATTCTCCACCTTGAACAATTCCAAATAAAGACTGCTGAGAATTTTTATGAGCATCTTTTCCTCTTTTAGCCCATCTAATAGTTCTTTCAACTGATTGTTTCATATATTCATATGTTACTGGAAAAGGAGGACATTCATCAAAACTCATAGCAATATCACTATCTAATTTATTTTGAATTTCAATTGATTTTTCCGGAGTTAAAAATATTTTAGCACCATCTATATGACTTTTAAAAGTTACACCTTCTTCAGTTATATCTTTTGGTTTAGCTAAAGAAAAAACTTGAAAACCGCCACTATCAGTTAAAATAGGTCCTTTATAATTCATAAATTTATGTAGACCACCGGCTTCAGCTATAATCTCTTCACCTGGTCTTAACCACAAATGATATGTATTAGCTAAAATAATTCCTGATCCAATACTTTTTAATTCTTCGGGAATTAGCATTTTGACATTAGCTTTTGTTCCAACTGGCATAAACATAGGAGTTTCATATATTCCATGATTTGTTTCTATTGTTCCTAATCTGGCGTCTGTTTGACCTTCCTTTTTTATCAAAGTATATTTAATTTTCATTTTTCGTTTCTCTTCTATTTTGACCAACCATTTCAATATCATTAGCTAAATATTTTATTCTTTCAATAATTCTACGAGCTTTAACTTTATCGACTGTTGCTCCTGTCATACTAAGATGTTCTTCCAGTTGACTAAGATTTAAGTTAGATGTAAAAAAAGTTGGCAATTTCTCTTGCATACGATATTGTAAAATAGGACCTAAAACTTCATCACGACTCCAAGAAGTTAAATTTTCTGCTCCAATATCATCAATTAACAATAAAGAAACTCGTTTAATAGCTAACATCTGTTCTTCATAATCGGTAGTAAAAGATGATTTTAAATTTCTTAAAAACTCAGGAAAATAAATAATCGCACTTTTTACTTTTTTCTTAGCTAATTCATTAAATAAAGCTGATAAAATATATGTTTTTCCTGTTCCAAAATTGCCACTTAAATATATTCCTTTAAGATGATTATCTTGAAAATAATTATCAATAAACTTTTTCATAACTTTAATAACCGGTAGGCGACTTGAATCGTTACGATAAATATCTTTAATAGCAGCAGAAGATATATCTTTAGGAATTTCATATAGGTAAACATATTTTTTATATTCATTATCTTTATTAAACTTTTCAAAATACTTACAAGCTTTATAACCAAAACTAATATCTTTTAAATTACTATTAATCATTAAAAACAGACCTTTTTGTTTGTTTTTACATTCTAATAGGTTTTTACAAGTACTGCAATTACTATATTCTTGGCTTACTTCTTCAATTTGAGAAGTGTGTTTCATCAAAATGTTTTCTGGTATTTTAGAAGATTCAACGATTTTTTTAAAAACAGGATCCTTTTTTGCTTCTAAAAAATTTATTTTTAATTTACTATCATTTACTTTTGCAAACGGTATGACTGTTTGAACTTTTTTCATTTTATTCTCCTATCTATTAAGAAAACTCTTTAAGCAATTCATCTAATTCCTGTTGTTCTTCGGGAGTTGTTTTTTTGTGATCTAATTCTTTATCAAACCAATCAGGAATCTTCTTAGTTATTTTTATTACCGATTTTGTGGAAGTTTTTGCACTAAAATTGTTTTTTTGGTTTTTCTTATGATTTTTTTCACATACCTCCATAGCTCCCTGAACAGTTTCAATATTTAGTCTTTTCCATTGGCCTGCTATTGTTTCCATATAATTTTTATTTAATTTATTATCATTGATTTTTAAAACATAATCAATTAAAACATTTACTACGCCTGGTTTTAATTGTTGATCGACCATTAATGATTCTATCAATTTTAAATCACGAGCAGTTGGTTCACCGTTATTATATTTACTTTTTAAAAAATCATAAGGTGTTACTGTTTCAAATGTATATATCATTTTAGCTCTTTTGGAAATATCTCCAATAGGTTTTTTAAGATATTCTGGTTGTTTAGAATATATTAAAGTTGGTAACTTCCCACCATTTTCAAATTGATAAAAAGATAAACAACTTTTCCTTAATAATTCTATGTCAATTAAACCTTTTTCATTTAAACTGTTTCGAATTAATCCTTGCATATTTAATAAATCAATATTATATATATATGATAAATTACTTATTAACTCTTTAATTTCAGAAGTAAATACTTTTCCATTAATCATACTTTTAGGAATACTTGCCACAATAGCGTTAAAATCAATATCATTATGAATAACTAATTTATTAATTTGTTTACCTTTAATATTTTCTGTTTCTTGAAAACTTTTATTATTAACTGGAGTAAAAACCTCATCAAAAGATAAAGTAATATCTTCATAATCTTTAACTACTAATTTAGGAACCTTAAAATATTCTATTATTTGTTCATATTCTTTTTTACCTAAATTATTATATAAGACAATATTTAAAATAGGATGATTGAAAAACTCTGAAGCATCAATTGGGGAATATAATAAATACATAAATTTGTTAAGATGATCAGTTTTATAATAGGTTCTAATTAATCCAACGGCTTCTAATTTTTTACGAGCTATGATAATATCATCTAATTTTAATTGCATCGTAGCCATTAAGTGATGATGAGTTAAAACTTCACTAAGTAATTCATTTCGATCCAGATCATCCCATAAAGTAAAATATAAACTAGTAGCAGTATAACCTATAATAGGTTGATATAACATAGTTATAATACGACGATCCTCTAATTTTAAAAATGTTTTATTAACTACAACATAAGTGTCTGCAGGTAAAATATTTATGTTTTTCATCGTCGTCACCTCTCATTAATTATAACATAGTTATATTTTATTCCAAAGAAAAAAGTTAGGCAATCTAACTTTTT
>JAAZHK010000077.1 GCA_012510745.1 Mycoplasmatota bacterium | reverse complement strand
TCTGGTGCTATAGCTTGACAAAGACCACAGCCAATACAAGCATCAATTTCAATTTTAACTTCCATTTTCACTCCTTATTAAAATTATAAAATAAAACTATCTTTATTGCAATTGTATTTACAACATTTACAATTATTACTTTAATATTTCTATTAAAAATGCGACTTATATGATAGAATTAAATAAGAAGGTGATATTATGGGAAGTCGAGTAGATAGACAAAATCGCGAAGTGGCAAAATCTAGGATTCAAAATAAAGCCAGTCGCACTGAAAAAAACTGTGAGTTGTATGAAAATTTATATTCTAATAGTAATTATACAGGAATTGCCAATATTACTAACAAAGCCATAGTAGAATTTGAAACACTTGATAAAAAATTAAAATCGAGAGAAAACTATCACCAAATTAAAGAATATCAAAATTTAATTCAAACCCCGAATAATACTGAAAAAGAAGATTTATCAATCTTTTTTATGGAAGATAATAAAAGATCATATGATATTAATGATATAATTTCTGATGCTAAACAAAATAGAATTAACTCTGATGAAATAGAACAAAGACGACGTTTAACTAATACTCAATATGATATATTATCTGATTTAAAATTAGAAAGAAATGAAAATAAAGAAATAAAAGAAGAAGAATTACAAGAATTAATAAACACGATTACTTCTAAATCATTAAAAGAAGATATCTCCTCAGCTAAAAACAAAGAATTATTAGTAGAATTATTACCTACATCAACAAACGCTATAACTGTATCTGCTAGTAAAGATTGCTTAGATGATACTAATCAAACAGATGAACAAAATATAACTGATGATAATATTGATCTTGACCGTAATTTTTTTTCTCAATCTTTAGAAATATCTAAAAAGGAATTAGAAAATAATACTGAATTTAAGGAATTAGAAAAAGGGAGCAACATTTTATTTATAATCCTCATAACTTTAATTATTATTGTTATAGCTATTACGATAGCTATTATAGTTCTTAATAACATTTAGACCTTATGGTCTTTTTTTTATTAAAAAAGATATATTTTAGTATGAGAATGAAATTAAAAAAGCAAAGAAAAAAAAACTTAATATTACTAATAATTTTACCTTTTGTTATAATAGGGATTATTAGTTTTATTTTATATAATAAAATAACACCATTGCTTTTAAATTATGCTGAAATAGAAAGTAAAGAAATTGCATATTTAATAATTGATGAATCTATTGATACTGAAATTATAGATAAAATAGATCCACAGAATTTATTTACTGTTACTAAAACTAATAATGGTGATATTCAAAGTGTTGATTTTAATACTCGAATGGTTAATGAAATACTAGAATTAATTGGTAAAAAAATTTTCTTTAACTTAAAAAAAGCAGAAGAAGGAGATTTAAGTATTATTAATAAAGAAAATAATAATCAATCTTCTTTTGAGGTTCCTTTGGGTAAAATTTTTAGTAATCCACTATTTAGTAATATAGGTCCTAAAATCCCTTTTAAATTTAAATTAGCTGGTGCTGTTAGTACTAATATAAGCACTGTTATAAAGAATTATGGTATTAATAATGTAGTTATAGAAGTATATATAGATATTGAGGCAAATATAAGAATGCTTTTACCTATAACTAGTCATAAATGTTTAATTAATAATCGTTTTTTAGTAGCTATGAAAGTAATTCCAGGTAGTATTCCTAAATATTATAATTCTGGTCTAAATAGTGCTTCTAATCTTTTAACTATCCAATAGAATAATTTAAAAAAATATGATATACTAAAAATAGGTGAAGTAAATGAAGAAAAAAAGATTTAAACTCAAATTATCTAGAATTTTTTCATTACTAATTGTTATTATGTTAATAGGCCTTTTAATTACAAATAAAAATTTATTAAAAAATGAAGATATTAAAGCTTATGTTGCTTCTAATCAATCAACAGTTAGTATTTATGATAAAGAATTAAATGAAGTGGATCAAATAATTAGAGGAAGTAAAATTCAATATTTAAAATCTTCAAAAGCTATAAAAAACAAAACTGATGTTTTTTATCGTATTAAAGGATCTAATAATTATATTAACAAAAAGAATATTGTGTTTAATAAACAAGATATTGTTCAAGAGGAAAAGGTTTATGTTAGAACACCTTATAATCTATTAAGCAAAGTAAAAGATGGAAAAATATTAACTTTAGTTACTCAAGGCGATGAGTTAATAGTTACTGGATATGATGAAATAGATAAAAATGGTGTAGTTAATATGTATAAAGTAACTAAAGATGATATAACAGGTTATATTTATAGTAAATATACGAAGTTAACTAAAGAAGAGGCTGTATCAACAGAAGAAATAAAAGATATTTTAGCTATTCATAGCAAAAGAGAAGTTACTAATGGCGGTAATGCAGCAAATTTAGATTATTATCCAGTTGATAAAGTTAAATTTGAAGATAACGTTATGCCTGAAGTTGTCCAAGCTCTATATTTAAATGGGGGAACTTTTACTATTAAAAATGTTGATAAATATATTGAATTTGCTAAAACAACCAATATAAATGCTTTTGTTGTAGATATCAAAGATAACGCTATTCCGGCTTATGCTTCTAATATATATAAAAAACAAAGTCCAACTAGTTATGAAGAAGCTAAAAATAGTTTTCAAGAATATCAAGCAGCAATTAAAAAAATTAAGGATAATGGATTTTATGTTATTGGTCGTATTACAGTATTTAAAGATAAATATTATGCAGAAGATAATCCTTCTTCAGCTATAGCAGATACTAGAACAGGAAAGCCTTTCTATTATGCTGATACTTACTGGCCAAGTGTTTATAATCGTGATGTTTGGAAGTTTAACGTTGATTTAGCTAAAGAAGCTGTTCAAGAAATGGGCTTTAATGAAATTCAATTTGATTATGTTCGTTTTCCTGACCGCACTAAAAGTTATGAAACTCAAGGTATTATGGATTTAAAAAATACTTATAATGAAGATAAAGCTCAAGCTGTCCAACGTTTTTTAAGATATGCTGTTGATGAATTACATAAATTAAATGTTTATGTTTCAGCAGATGTTTTTGGAGAAAGTGCCCATCTTTATGTAACTGCATATGGTCAATATTGGGCTGCTATTTCTAATGTTGTAGATGTGATTAGTGCTATGCCTTATCCAGATCATTTTAATGCATATGATTATGGTTTAACTCAAATTGCTTGGACTGTTCCATATAATCTATTGTATCTTTGGAGTAAAGGATATGCTAGTGTTCGTCAAAGTGAAATAAAAACACCTGCTATTGCTAGAACTTGGATTCAATGTTATAACACAATTAGAGAACCTTATATTGTCTACGATGCTTCTAAAGTATCAGAACAAATTAAAGGATTATATGAAGGTGGTTTAACTGGAGGTTATATGACTTGGTTATCTTCTTCTGAATTAAGTAAATATCAAAGTCAAAAAGCAGCTTATAGTAAGGAATATTAATATGAAAATAATAACAATAAATGATGTTGAATATGAAATAACAAAAGACGAAAATAATAGTTTAAATATAGAGGGATTAAAAAATAAGTGTACTGACTATTTTGTTAAATTTGATTATATTTTAGGAGATTATGCCTATAATAATTTAAGATTAAAAGGTTTTTTTAATGAATCGAATCCTAATTGTAAAACAATTAATAATATTAAATACATAGAAGATTATATTAAAAATTATTGTGCTTATGGAGCTAATTATTTTGTTTTAAAAAAAATAAAAAAAGAAGTTAAATCTACTCTATAATGAGTAGATTTTTATGATATAATAAAGAAAATTATTAAGGAGTTACTAATATGAGTTTTATAAAAGATCAAGAACAAAAAATTAAAAAAATAATATCTAATTTAGGTTATGAAATTGCAGAAATTTCTTTAAATGTTTCTAGTAAAAAAGAATTGGGTGATTATCAATATAATGGAGCGATGGGAATAGCTAAAAAATATCGTCAAAATCCATTAGAAGTAGCTAAAAATATTAAATCTTATTTAGATAAAGATCCTGATTTTATAAATGTTAATATAGCAGGCCCTGGCTTTATTAACTTATCTTTTAGTAAAGAATCCCTAATTAATTATATGAATATACTTACAAAGGATTTAACTATTAATATTAATTTAGAAAAACCTAAAAATATTTTATTTGATTATGGTGGAGCTAATGCTGCTAAAGCTTTACATGTTGGTCATTTAAGAAGTGCTAATATTGGTGAGGCTTTAAAAAGATTGGCTAAAGCATTAGGTCATAATGTCATATCAGATGTACATTTAGGTGACTTAGGACGTCAAATAGCAATGGTTATTTATGAAACGAAAATAAGACAACCAAATTTAATTTATTTCAATGATAATTACCAAGGTCCTTATCCAAAAGAAAGTCCTTTAACCGAAAAAGACTTAGAAGAATATTATCCTATAGCTAGTGAAAAAGCCAAAAATAATGCTGATATTTTAGAAGAAGTAAGATTAATTGATGCTGCTTTACAAAAAGGTCATCCCGGTTATAATGCTTTGTGGGATCATGTTATTAATGTTTCTACTATTCAAATAAAAAAAATATATGATAAATTTAATACCTCTTTTGATTTATGGGAAGGGGAAAAAGATAGTTTAAATTATATAGAAGAAACTTTAACTAAAATTAAGGAATCTGGTTTAGCTTATTTAGATCAAGGCGCTATGATTATTGATGTACAAGAAGATTCAGATAAAAATAAAATACCACCATTTATTTTATTAAAAAGTGATGGTACCACTTTATATAGCACTAGGGAACTAGCAACTCTATATTCTAGAATTAAAAGATTTACCCTAGATGAAATATGGTATTTAACTGATAGTCGTCAAGAATTACATTTTAAACAAACCTTTAGAGTTGCCTATAAAACTAATTTAGTGCCCAAAAATATTCATTTAAAATTTTTAGGATTTGGTACAATGAACAGTACAGATGGAACTCCCTTTAAAACTAGGGATGGTTCAGTAATGAAATTGAACGATTTATTTGAATTAGTTAATAAAGAAACTTATCATAGGTTAGGAAATAATATTAGTGATTCTGAAAAAGACTCTATTAGTGAAAAAGTAGCTATTGCAGCTATTAAATATGCAGATCTTTTACCAAGCGTTAGTAAAGACTATATTTTTGATCCTATTAAATTTAGTGATATGGAAGGAAAGACGGGACCTTATTTACTTTATTCAACAATTCGTATTAAGTCATTATTAACCAAAGGAGAATATCATCTTTTAAAAGATTCTAAAATAAGGGATATATTTAATGAAGAAGACAAAGAAATAATACTAGAGATTCTAAATATGCCTACTATTTTAAGTAATGCTTATTATGCTAAAAGTTTAAATGAAATATGTGATTATTTATATCGTTTAAATAATACTTATAATAATTTTTATGCTAGTCATAAAATATTAACAGAAGAAGATGAATATAAACGTAATAGCTGGTTAACATTATCTAATTTAGTATATAATATAAATATATTATTGTTAGATATTCTAGCTATTGAGATTCCTAATAAAATATAAATATTATTAGTAAAATAATTGACTTATAAAATCTAATATGTTACAATTTATACGTTTGCAGCCTCTAGCTCAAACCGCATTGAAGTGGTAAAACTCTTAAAGAGACCATTAGAGCGAGTCTTAAGTATAAAAAAGGAGGAATAATATGAATGCTATTATTAAAACTGGGGGAAAACAATATCTTGTTAATGAAGGATCTATTATTTATGTTGAAAAAATAGATACAGAACCAGGAAAAAAGATTGTTTTTGATGAAGTATTAATGTTAGATGGAAAAATAGGAAACCCATTAATAACTAATGCTAAAGTTGAAGGTGAAGTACTAAAACACGGAAAACAAAGAAAAATACGTATTTTTAAATATACTCAAAAATCAAGAGCCAGTCGTAGAAATCAAGGTCATAGACAACCTTATACAAAAGTAGAAATAAAAAAGATAGGTTAATTGCAATGATTAAGATCGAAATCTTAAAAAACAACTATGTTAAACAAGTTATTATAAAAGGTCATGCTAATTACCAAGATTATGGTAAAGATATAGTTTGTAGTGCTGTAAGTTCTATAGTTATCACATCTGTTAATGGTATTATAGCTATTAATGAAAAAACAATTAATTATGAAGAAGCAAAAGATAAAATAACAATTAATATTGCTTTAAATGATGAAATTACTAATAAACTAATGTTAAATATGATTAACTTATTAAAGGAATTACAAATTCAATATCCTAAAAATATTTATATAAAGGAGGAAAACCTATGAAAAAATTAAATTTGAATATTCAATTATTTGCGCATAAAAAAGGTCAGGGTTCTAGTGGTAATGGACGAGATTCAATAGGTCGTCGATTAGGTGCTAAAGCAAGTGATGGACAATTTGTAACAGCAGGATCGATTATTTATCGTCAAAGAGGAACAAAAATTTTTCCTGGTAAAAATGTTCGTCGTGGGAATGATGATACATTATTTACAACAATTGATGGTACAGTAAAATTCGAAAGACTTGGAAGAAATAAAAAACAAGCAAGCGTATATGAAATTATAGCTTAATTTATAATTTCATATATGCTTTTCTTTCATAACTTGTTTTATTTACCAAAATATGGTATAATGAAATCAGTTAATGAAATTACTCATTATATAATTAGTACTGTCAAACAGTAGCTGAATATTTAAAATCTAGTATAATATAATAAAGCAGTACTAATATTATTTTTAATATTTATATTGCTTTTATTTTACGTCAATAAAAATAAAAAGAATATACATCAGTGTACCTTTTATTTATAATGATATAATAAGATTGAGTAAGTATAACTTACGGAAGAAAGGAGGCAGAACTATTATGTTGTGGTGGCTTAGAATTTTTTTATAAGATAAAATCTAATTATTTTCTATAGGCAATAATTACTTAGTTATCGGAAAGGGACACATAGGTGTTCCTTTTTTGTCTAAAAATGTCAATAAAATACAGATGTTTTTTATAGTAATTGAATAAAATTAATAGTTTTGTTATAATTATATTAAAATAAGGAGTTG
>JAAZHK010000076.1 GCA_012510745.1 Mycoplasmatota bacterium | reverse complement strand
TCATCTATAGCTCAAGTAGTTGAACAATTAGTAAGAGTTACTATTATTATTATTGGAAGTTATTTATCAGCAAAAGTTTTCCATTTTAATTTAAGAACAACAGTTGGAATAGCTTTAAGTGGGGCTTCATTAGGAGCAATTGCTTCTTATTTGTATTTGTTAATTAAAATGAAGAAGAATCAATCAAAAATAAAGTTTCAAACTATAGATATAGAGGAACCTAAAATTAAGTATCAAGCAATTATGAAAAAGATAATCATATATGCGCTACCTTTTATTTTAATTGATTTATCAAGATCTTTAGTTCAAACAATTGATATTTTTTCTTTAGTTAAAATACTAGTTAGTAATTTAGGATATGATGTTAATTACGCTGAAACAGTTATAAGCATAATTACCACATGGGGTAATAAATTAAATAATATTGTCGTATCTATTACAACGGGTATTATGGTTAGTCTAGTGCCTAATCTAACTACTTATTTAACAGAAAATAATATAGTTGAAGTACGCAAAAAAATTAATCAAACTATACAATTAGTTATTTATTTAACTATTCCGATGACTATTGGCTTAAGTTTTTTAGCATCACCAGTATGGACTTTATTTTATGGCACGAGTGAATTAGGCCCACAAGTATTTGCTTTTAATGTCTTAACGTGTGTTGCTAACAGTCTCCTTATTACAACTTGTACAATAGCATTAACCTTAAAAGAAAATAAAAATCTTTATATCAGTTTAATAACAATATTCCTGCTAAAACTATTATTAAATAAACCTTTAATATATTGTTGTTACGGATTAGCATTACCAGGATATATAGGATCTATTATAGCTACAATGATTGCGTTTATTGTTCCAACTATTATGATTATTATAGTAATTGGGAAAAAACATCAAGTTAATTATGAAAAAACTATTAAAGAAGGTTTTAATATTTTAATATCATCTTTAGTAATGGTTATTTTACTAATGCTTTTAAAATTAGTTATTCCAATCGATGTTTCAAGTCGTTTGTTAGCCATTCTTCTTATTATTATTTATACTGCGATAGGAGCTTTAATTTATATAATAATGACGAAGAAAACGAAAACAATCGACAATATCTTTGGTAAAAACTTTTTAAAAAAACTTATTTATAATACAAAAAAAGAGAAGTAATTCTCTTTTTATATCATATACATATCTGTATCAAAAGAAGTCTCTTTATTATTTTCAAGCTTACTAACACGTCTTTCTAATAATTTCATTTCTTTCTCTAAATGATTAACTCGCATTTCCAACTCTCTTATATTATAAGGTCTTGGTGGTATAGGAGTATTAGGATAAGGCATATAAGGATTATAATTATAAGGCATTTGGTTATTCAAAATATCATCTCCTTAATTTTATTATATGCAACTATTTATTTTAAAGTGTCTTTATTGTATAATTAAAGAGGTGATAACGTGCGATTAAGAAATGTCAAAGGAAAGCAAGAGATATTGAATAATCATCCTCTTATTATTTTAAATCCTGAAATATATAAAGGAAAGTGGCAAGAATTATTTCGAAATAATTATCCCATTTATATAGAAATAGGTATGGGCAAAGGACAATTTATTATTCAACAAGCTTTAAGGAACAAGCATATTAATTACATAGGAGTAGAAAAATATGATAGTGTTATTGTAAGAGCACTTAAAAAAATTAATATTTATATCCCTAATTTAAAATTAATTAGAGCAGATGCTTTTTCTATTGATCAAATTTTTAACAAGGAAATCAGTTTGATTTATTTAAACTTTTCTGATCCCTGGCCTAAAAAAAGACATGCTAACAGACGTTTAACTAGTAAAGAATTCTTGTTAAAGTATAATTGTATATTTAAATCATCTTATCAAATTAAATTAAGAACAGATAATGAAGAATTATTTACATATTCTTTAATAACTTTAACTAACCATAATTATAAGTTTAAAGAGATTACCCTAGATTTAACTAAAAACAGAGAAAAGGATCATATTTCAACAGAATATGAAGATAAATTCGTTGAAGCCGGATATAAAGTTTATGCTTTATCAGCATATAGAGATAATTAATAAAAAGTCTATTTATTTATTAAATAATTTGATATAATATAAAATAAGTAGGTGAAGCATGAAAAAGAAATTAATCTTATTACCAATGTTGTTTCTTTTAACAGGATGTAATGTGTTAAACCTCAATAACAATCCTATTGATGTTATAGTAGAT
>JAAZHK010000075.1 GCA_012510745.1 Mycoplasmatota bacterium | reverse complement strand
TCTAAGAGCAGAAATTTTTCTAGATATAGTTTCATTACTAATTTTTTTATTATTTAAATGTTTTAAATATTGCTTAATATCTTGATATTCAATTTCTAAGTAATTTATTTTTTTTGTTTCTAAAAAATTAAGAAATTCTATTATATCAGCTTCATAATTAATAATTGTATTGTGAGCGTAGTTTTTATTATTATTTAAATAATCTAAAAATTTTTTTAAATCTTTCATATTCTCACCTAATGTAATTATAACAAAAAGAAACAGATTTTTAAACTGTTTCTTCTTTTTCTTTTTGATTTCTTTGGGCTTTATAAATTAACATAGTTTTGATAAATTGAGCTTTTTTTGGATTTTCACTATAACGATTATTTAAAAATATATCTAATTCTGGTAAAGGATAAGCTTCGATTAAATCAGCATCACATTTTTTAAATATTTTCTCTAATTGGTTGTTTGATCCACATGAGTGAATAGAATATGTTCTTTTACCATTTTCGATAGCCATTTTATTATAATCTGATAAAAACGCAAAACGAGCATATAAAGTATTATGATTTAAAAATAAAAGATTTGGTCTATTTAAATAAATTTTTTCTTCTATTTCTTTTCCTAAATATTCTAAAATAGCCATTTTTAATGGTGAATTTTTAATTAAATATTTACCATTATTAATTACAGTATTTCGAACTTTTTCTTTAGCATATCCTTTTTGAATTAAATTAATATATTGATCATTAATAAATTCACAAAAATCATTTAATTCTATATAGTTGTTTTCTCTTCTTGAAATATGAAATTGATAATTATTTAAGACTCTTTCTGATTCTTCGTCTGTTAAATTATATTCATACAAAGACATTTTAATTTCTTCTATATAAAGCATTCTTTCTATTAAATTTTCTTCTTTTAATTGATTATACATAATTACCTCTCTTTTTAAATATAGAGGTAATAATAGCATAATTAAGATAATCTGTCAAATGTTATTTGACCTAGTCGTCCTTCTTTTAAGTCATTAATGATTGTTTTTTCTACTTTGTCGGTATCAATTTCACTACCTTTTTTATAGGCCCCTACTCTTTTAGCTATAGCTTCATATGTTTGCTCAATATCGTTTAAATCATCTTCAGTAAGATTATATCTTTTATTTAAATTACCTGGATATAAAGTATTCATAGTATTTATTATATATGACACGATATGCTCTAAATCTAATATTTCTTCTTTGATTGCTGTTAGACTTGCTAAATTATATGCTTGTACATTGTTATCTAATTTAGGCCATAAAATACCTGGTGAGTCTAATAGTTGAATTTCTGGATGAATACGAATCCAATTAAGTTCTTTAGTTATACCAGGACGATTACCAACATTAGTAGCTTTTTTACCAACTAATTTATTGATTAAAGTAGACTTACCTACATTTGGTATACCTATAACAACAGCTCGTATATTTCGTGGTTTTAAGCCTTTTAAAAGGCGCTTTTGTTGAATGTTTTTCATAAGATCTTTACTAATAGTAATAATATCTTTTATATTATTACCATTAATTAAATCAGTGGCTAAAACTTTATAACCCTGTTTAGTATATTTTTGTAATATTTTATCAGTAACAACCTTATCACATAAATCATATTTAGTAACTACCAATATTTTAGGTTTATCTTTAATAATTTCATCCAAATCCTTTATTTTAGAAGAAATAGGAATTCTAGCATCAATTAATTCAAAAACTATATCAATTAATGATATTCTTTCTTTAATTAAGCGCTTTGTTTTAGCCATGTGACCAGGGTACCATGATATAGGAGTTAATGTGCGGACACTTTCTTCTTTGTTTTTTTCCATATTTTATTCCTCGTTTCTAAGTTTTTAATTTCTTTTTCTATTCAATTATACCACAGCACTATGCTCATTAATAAAATTTAATGTGTTTTTATACTCATCGTTATATTTAAATTTTATTTTGATTTGATTATCCGTATATATATAAATCGTATCAATCATTTCATTTACAATTTTACATCATTATAATTTCCCCACCAGCTAAGATTTTTTCCTTCCTCTAATAATACAAAAGGGCATAATTTAATATCTTTGTTAGACTCTAATACAACTTTACTTTGTTTAATTTTTATATATTCTGGCTTTTTTAATAAATATTTCTTATATTCTTCCATGTTTATTTTATTAGTTATAAGTTTTAAAACAACATCAATTTCAGAGCAAATAACTTGATATATTTTAATAAATTCTATTGAAAAACATTCAAAATTTGTTTTATCAAATGTCACATATCTTTCTAAATCAAGAACACTCCTTTCAAGATTTAAATAATACGACCAATACATTGATAAAAATTCTTTTTTTTGTCTCTTTTTAATTTTAAATTTTCCTCCAATTATTATTTATATTTAACAGAATTATATCACGCTCTCAACGTTATTATCTACATGATTTAAACACAAAATTTTATATTGTTTAATTATACAAAAATGATAATCCTATTCTTTTATTTGCAGTTTTGTGAATTTTTTCAATAGACCCTTAGGAGCATTGATTATCAAATTAAAGGTTTCCGTTTTTCATATTTAAAAGTGTATTTTAATGTTACTTCATCTTTTACAGAACCATTAACACAAACCAGTTCTTTGTTTTGACTTATTTAGTCATTTTTTTGAATATTGTTTTCTATAATCTTTAAATTTTCTTTTGTGCCATAAATTTGAAAATTATATAATTCCGATGAATAATTTAT
>JAAZHK010000002.1 GCA_012510745.1 Mycoplasmatota bacterium | reverse complement strand
GTATAATAAATATTAATTCCTAAGGGAACACTAATTATTACAGTTATGATTATTATAAAAATAAGTAACTTTTTAAAAACCTTAGTTGTTTTTATTTTCTTTTTTGTCATACTTCCTCCTACTATACAAATCAATTATAACATAAAAAAAATAATTTCCATATATTTCTTACTATATAAGTAAATTATTTAACAATAATAATAATGTAGTTTTAATTTTTAAAAGGAGTTGATATTATGAATTTTAAAAATAGACTACTGATTTTCCTTCTCGCTTGCTTATTTATTCCATTTTCCGTTTTTGCTTATTCCAATCAAGTTATTTTAGGTGGCGATAACATTGGTATTCAAATTAATTCAAAAGGAGTAATGATCGTTGGTTTTTACAAAGTTAATGGCAACTATATTGGTAGTGACGCTGGTCTAGAAATAGGTGATGTTATAATAACTATTAATGATAATTCTATAACTAATGTTGAAGAACTGGTTGATAATTTAGATAAAAGCAACAAAGAAATAAATATTAATATTGGAATTATACGTAATAATAAACCAAAAGATATTCCTTTAAAATTAATAAAAGATGATAATAATATCTATAAAACTGGTATTTATGTTAAAGATCAAATCAGTGGCATTGGAACTTTAACTTACCTAGATCCAAAAACTAAAATATTTGGAGCTTTAGGTCATGAAATTATTGAAAAAAGTAGTGGAAAACGTCTAGATATTTTAAAAGGTAAAATATTTAAATCAGAAATAACGAATATTGAACGTGGATCAAACGGAACTCCAGGTGAAAAAACAGCAGTATTGCATAATGAAGAAATCCTTGGAAATATAACTAAAAATACTAATAAAGGTATTTTTGGAAAATATAATGATATTTTAGAAAATGAATTAATTGAAGTAGCCAGCAAAAACGAAATAACATTAGGAAAGGCTTGGATTAGAACCGTTATAAATGGTACTAAAATTGATAGCTTTACTATTAACATTTTAAAGATAAATTATAATAATGATGTTAAAAATATTTTATTTGAAATAACAGATCAGAATTTAATAAAACAAACTGGTGGAGTTATTCAAGGAATGAGTGGTTCTCCAATTATCCAAAATGAAAAATTAATTGGGGCGGTTACTCACGTTATTGTTAATGATGCAGTAAAAGGATATGGGATATTTATTGAAACTATGTTAGAAGAAGGAGAAAATTAAAGAGACTTAATGTCTCTTTAATATTTAAAAATAAAGATTGAAGAAACAATAAAAATATAAAGGAAAATATAAAGAGAATTATGTTATAATAATTATAGGAGGACTTATAATGAAAAAACATTTAAAAAATTTTATAAATGAATTTAAAAAGTTTATGGATAGAGGTAATGTAGTAGATCTGTCTGTTGCAGTAGTAATGGGAGCAAGTTTTGGAAAAATAACAACTTCATTTGTTAACGATATTATAATGACTATTATTGGAGTAATTATTGGTGGAATTAATTTTACTAATTTAACAATTTCAATAGGGGCAGCAACGATTAATTATGGTATTTTTATTCAAAATATAATTGATTTTATAATTATTGGTATTTTTATATTTTTCTTTGTAAGAACTATAAATCGTTTTAAAGAAGATGTTAAAGATAAGTTTAGTAATGAGGAAAATCAAAAAGAAATAAAAGTTCCTACTAAATCACAAGATGTTCTTTTGTTAGAAGAAATTAGGGATTTATTAAAAGAAAATAAAAAAGCCAAATAATTGGCTTTTTTAATATATTATACTAGCAATAAAAACTACTATCATAACAATTATCATGAATATAGTTATAAATTTTGTTACTTTTTTATTCATTAGTATAATCACCTCATAGATACATTATAAATAAAAAATAACTTTTAGTAAATACTTTTCATAAAAATAATAAAAGTTAATATGATTAATTGGGTGATAGAAATTAAAAAAACACTTAATATTAATTCTTTTATAGGGAATCAAAAGAAAATCTATATTTTTTTAATAGGCTTAATAAGCATAGGAATTTTATTTGGAACTACATTTTCCTTTATAATTAATGATGTGGACAAGATATTAGTTAAAAATCAATTAGAAGCTTTTTTTATTTTAATAAAAGAAGGTCCAATTAATTATCAAAGCGGTTTAATAAATAGTTTGTTAACTAATTTATTATATTTATTTGGGAAATGGTTTTTAGGAATCTCTATAATAGGCTTAATAATTATTATAATTTTACTTTTTATGAAAAGCTTTATAGTTGGCTTTAGTATCGGTTCTATTTTACTAAATTATAAATTTAAAGGTATTATTGGGATTATTACTTACATTTTTCCTCATCAAATACTTAATTTAATTGTTAGTTTATTGTTAAGTTTTTATGCTATAAATTTTTCGATTAAATTATTTAGTCATTTGTTTTTTGGTCAAAACATTAATTTTAAAAAAACAATGAATAGATATGTTAAAATTCTTATCATTTGTTTAATTTCATTTGTTTTAATCTCTTTAATTGAAACGTTTATGTCGCCTTTTATTATTAAACTTTTTACATTTTTAATAAATTGATATATAATAATATTGGTGATATTATGAATAAAGTTGTTATTGGGATGTCGGGAGGAGTCGATAGTAGTGTAGCTGCTATTCTTCTAAAAGATCAAGGTTATGAAGTAATTGGCCTATTCATGCGTAATTGGGATAGTAATGTTAATAATGATTTTCTAGGTAATCCTAATCTTGGTAATAATATTTGTCCTCAAGAAGAAGATTATAATGATGCATTGGATGTTTGTAATAAAATCGGTATTCCTCTATATCGAGTCAATTTTATTAAAGAGTATTGGGATAATGTATTTACTTATTTTTTAGATGAATTAAAAAAAGGACGAACTCCAAATCCTGATATTATGTGTAATAAATATATTAAATTTGAATCTTTTAAAAAAGAAGCTAAAAAACTGGGCGCTGATTATATTGCGACTGGTCATTATGCTAGAGTAAATAATGGACATTTGTATCGTGGTATTGATGATAATAAAGATCAAACTTATTTTTTATCACAATTAAGTAAAGAACAATTAGAAAATGTATTATTCCCTATAGGTGAATTAACTAAAAATAAAGTTCGTGAAATAGCACAAGAACATAATTTATTAGTAGCTAATAAAAAGGATTCTACTGGCATTTGTTTTATTGGAGAACGACATTTTAAAGAGTTCTTAAAAAATTATTTGCCGCATCAAAAAGGTTCCATAGTTAATATTAGTAATATGGAAAAAGTAGGGGAACATATTGGACTTATGTATTATACAATTGGCCAAAGAAAAGGCTTAAATATTGGTGGAACAAAAGAACGATTATATGTTGTAGGTAAAAATTTAAAAAATAATATCTTATATGTTGCTCCTGGAGATGAAAATAAGTATTTATTTTCAAATAGTTGTTTAGTTGATCAAATTAATTTTATTAATCCTATTAAAAAACAAAAAATAACAGCAAAATTTAGATATAGACAAAAAGATAATCAAGTAGAATTAGATTACCTTTCTAATAATGAGATATTAGTAAAATATGATAATATAAAGGCTGTCACTCCTGGCCAAGCTTGTGTTTTTTATTCAGGGGAAGAATGTTTAGGGAGTGGAATTATAAAAGAAGTATATAAGGATAAAGAAAAGCTTTGGTATTTAATGTAAATAAGTGTAGTTTTACAATCTACTTGACATAATTTGTAAAAATGATAAAATTAAATTATGGAGGATTTTAATGAAAGAATTAAATTTAATAATAGCAGATTTAGGCATTTCAAAAGTAAGATTAGCTAAGTATTTAGGGGTTTCAAGGCAAATGTTATATAATTATTTAGCATTAAATAAGATTAATGATTGGCCTAAAGAAAAAGCTATAAAATTATTTAATTTATTAGGAATAAATAACGAAAAAGAGTTAGAAGATATTAAAGTTGATGGTAATTATATTATAGAAGTAGAAGGGCGCTTGAATGAGGGCGTTAAAACTTCTTCTGGTTATGAAATCATAGCAGGATTAAAAGGTTTTAACAAAAAAGAGCAAGAATTGATGGCTGATATAATAAATGTTCTAAAAGAGAAATTAAGTGAAGACAAATCTAAGAATGGATTTATAACTTTAAAATATTTATACAATTTTTTACAATCTATAGAAACTACTAAGGAACTTAACTATATATTAGCTTATATATCTAAATCTATTGGTTTTACAGACCCTATGGAATTCGTTTATAATGCAGATCAACAGTTTATTTTTGAAAGTATTCTCTTTTCCGCGATTACTCTTTATAATAACGGGGGGGCATCGAAGAGTAAATTAAGTGAATCCCATAAACGTTTTGTTGATGATATTGAACAAAAGAAAGAACAAAAGTTAAGTCGTACTCAAGAATTAAATACAGCTAAGGTTCAAGCATTGAAGGAATTGGGTTTTGATTCGATTACTGAAGATAATGCTAAAGAAGTATTAGAAAAAATTGCAGAAATTCAAAGTCGTAAAGTATAAAAAGATATATTTAATATATCTTTTTATTATTTATTTATACTAATATTAGTTTATATATAACTTCCTATAATTGATATTATGTAAACTAATAAATATTTCACTAAATTAATTTAGATAATACGCTTTCTCCTATTATTGGTTGTTCTAATTCGAAGTTTTCAGCTATTGTTGCACCAATATTAGCTAAAGAAGTTAAAATATCTAGTTTTTTAGGTTCTTTAAAATCACGACTAAAAATAACTACCGGTACATTTTCTCTAGTATGATCTGATCCAGGCATTGTTGGATCATTACCATGATCGGCTGTTAATATTAATAAATCATTTTCATTTAATTTATTTAAAATAATTGGAATTTGAACATCAAACTCTTCAATACTTTTAGCAAAACCTTCAACATTACGTCGATGGCCATATATTGAATCAAAATCACATAAATTCGTAAAACATAGTCCAGTAAAATTCTTATCCATAATATCAGTTAATTTATTAATAGCGTCATTATTTGAATCGGTTTTGATTACTTTATTTATACCTTCCCCATCAAAAATGTCGTTTATTTTACCAATAGCAATAACATTGTGATTTTTATCACGTAAAAAATTTAAAACTGATGGATATGGGGGTTTAAGAGCAAAATCTTTTCTTTCTGATGTTCTTTTAAATTTACCAGGTTTACCCACAAAAGGTCTAGCAATAACGCGACCTACTAACCATTCTTTTTTCAAAGTAATTTGTCTTACAATTTCACAATATTTATATAATTGACTAATAGGAATAACATCTTCATGAGCTGCTATTTGTAAAGTAGAATCAGCTGAGGTATATACAATTAAAGCTCCATAATTTAAATGTCTCTCACCTAGTTCTTCAATTATCTCTGTTCCACTAGCTGCTTTATTACCAATAACTCTTCTACCTGTTCTATTTTCTATTTCTTCTATTAATTCCCTAGGGAAACCGTTTTTTGTAAATGTTTGAAAAGGTTCTTCATTTTTAATACCCATTAATTCATAATGACCAGTTAAACTCTCTTTTCCAATATTATTTGGTCTAGCAATTGTATAATAAGCATCGACATTAGGATTATCATCCATATTAATAGTATTTAAGAATCCTAATTTTTGTAAATTTGGAATAAATAAAGGAAAGTGTTCGTGTATATGTTTTAAAGTGTTGGCATTTATATCTCCGTAATTATCAGCATCATTACTGGCACCTACTCCTATTCCATCTAATACTATTAAAAAAATTCGTTTAAATCTCATTTTAAGCCTCCTATTTATGACTTCTAGGATGATATATATCATAATCCTTAAAAGTTTTGTTTTTACTTATTTGCGTATATATTTTAGTTGTAGCAATATCACTATGTCCAAGTAAATCTTGAATTACTTTTAAATCAGCACCATAATCTAACATATGAGTTGCAAAAGAATGTCGTATAGAGTGTGGCGAGATTTTAGTAGGTAAATTTTTGTTTATTAGTATTTTATTTAATATTTTATTAAATCCTTGCCTACTTAATTTTAGGCCATGATTATTTAAAAAAAGATAATCACTATATCCATTTATTAAGAATTGATCTCTTATATTTAAATAATCATTAATACTTTCAATAATATATTCTCCGATAGGAATTATTCTTTCTTTTTTTCCTTTTCCAAAACATATAATGGTTGCATTTTCTACATTTAAATCATTAATTTTGACATTAATTAATTCACTTATTCTTAATCCAGCGCCATATAGTAATTCTAACATAGCTTTATTCCGATAGTCAAATTTTGACACAGGTTTAATGTCAAGTAATTTGTCAACTTGTTCAATTGTTAAAAAAACAGGTAATTTTTTCTTTAATTTAGGTCTATCTATAGTTATAGAAATATCAACATTAATATATTTGCGTAGAAATAAGAACTTATGAAAACTTTTTATTATTGATAATTGATGAGCAATAGTTGATGTTAATTTGTTTCGTTTTTTTAAATAAATAATGTAATTATTAATATCACTTACTTTAATATCATCTATATTTTTAATGTTTTTTTGCAATAAATATTGTTGATATAATGATAAACCATAAGTATATGTAGCTTTAGTATTTATGCTTAATTTTCTTTCAAGTTCAATATAATCTAAATATTCATTAATTGCAGTATTTAATTTCATATTTATCACCTATTAATATTATATCTTATTTATAAGTATTTTTGCAAATTAGTCCTAATTTTGATAAAATAATATTGGTGATTATTATGAATGAACCATTAGCTATTAAATTAGCACCTTCAAGCTTGAAGGATGTTTTAGGGCAACAACATTTAATTGGTCAAGATAAAATATTAAGCAATCTTGTTAAAAATAAGAAGATTTTTTCAATGATTTTATATGGTGGACCTGGTATTGGAAAAACCTCTATAGCAAAAGCTATAGTAAATGATTTGAATATTAAATATCGGTTATTTAATGCAACAATTAATAATAAACGTGATCTTGATATTATTATAGAAGAAGCAAAATTACATAATGGTATGATTGTTATTATTGATGAAATACATCGTTTAAATAAAGATAAACAAGATTTACTATTATTTCATTTAGAAAGTGGTCTAATTACCTTGATCGGTTTAACTACCGGTAACCCCTATCATATAATAAATCCAGCTGTTAGAAGTCGATGTCAAATATTTGAATTAAAAGATTTAACAACAGAAGATATATTAAAAGGTTTAAAGAATGCGATTAAAACTGAATATTTAAAGGATATTAAAATTGATAATGAATCATTAAAATATATAGCTAATATATCTGGTAATGATTTAAGATATGCTTATAATCTTTTGGAGATGGCTTATTATGCTAGTAAAGATAAAAATATAGATCTAAATGTTTTAAAAGACATTAATAATAAACCGGCTTTCTTTATTGATAAAGATGGTGATGGTTATTATGATGTTTTAAGTGCTTTTCAGAAATCTATTAGAGGAAGTGATGTAGATGCCAGTTTACATTATTTAGGAAGATTATTAAAAGCAGAAGATTTAGATAGTATTCATAGACGTTTATTAGCTATTGCTTATGAAGATATAGGTTTAGCAAATCCTAATATTTGCTCTAGAGTATTAACAGCTATTCAAGCAAGTGAAAGATTAGGAATGGATGAGTGTCGAATTCCTTTAGCCAATATAGTTATAGAATTATCTCTTTCACCCAAATCAAATAGCGCTATTTTAGCTATTGATAAGGTCTTAGAAGATATTAATACTGGTCGTTGTGGATTAATTCCTAATCATTTAAAAAAACCTTTTATTAATTATTTCTTGCCTCATAATTATCCTAATAGTTATATAAAACAACAATACTTACCCAACAACTTAATAAATAAAAGATATTATATACCTAAAACAACTAGTAAATATGAACAGACTTTAAAACAAATAAATGATAATATAAAAAAATAAGACTACAATCTTATTTTTTATTTTTTTTATCTGTAAAACGATTAAATTTATTAATTTCACTATCTTCTAAGTTTGTTTTATTTAAATGATCAATTATCTTTTTTTGTTCTTTAGATAATTTTTTAGGAATTTTTACATTAAAGATAACATACATATCTCCTAAATTATAATCACTTTCATTATTGATTCCTTTTCCTTTTATACGAACTTTATCACCGCTATTTGTACCTGATGGAATAGTTAATTTAATTATTCCATAGATTGTTGGAATATTTTTTTTAGTACCTAAAATAGCTTCAGTTATTGTTAAAGGAACTTCTAAATAAATATCATCATTATCCCGTTCATAAAATTCATGTGGTAATACTTTTATTTCTAAATATATATTACCATTAGGACCACCATTTAAACCTGCTTCTCCTTGACCACTTAGCCTTAAACGATCACCATTGTTTATACCACTAGGGATTGAAACATTGATTTTCTTATCTTTTTTAATTCTTTTACGGCCATTACAAATAGAACATATTTTATTGTAAGTTTTACCTGTCCCCTCACATTTAGGGCATGTTGTTTTAGTTAAAAAAGTACCAAAAAGACTTCTTTGTTCAGTACTAATACTACCACTACCTCGACATTCTGTACATGTATTTTCACCATGACCTCCATGACCATGACATTCACCACATGTATCTAAAAGATTAATGATAATATCTTTTTTTATTCCAAAAGCGGCTTCTTCAAAATCTAGAGTTATTTTTAATAAAGTATCATTTCCTTGAGTTGCTCTTCTTCTACTAGAAGATGAAGAAGAACTAAAACCAAAATTACTACCAAATATATTTTCAAATATATCTGAAAAATCAAAACTTGAAAAGTCAAAATCACCATAATTATTTCCACCGCTATTTGTAAAAGCATCGTGACCATATTGATCATATTGGTGGCGTCTGTTTTCATCAGATAAAACAGCATAGGCTTCCTGGATTTCTTTAAATTTTGTTTCAGCATCTGGGGACTTATTAACATCTGGATGATACTTTTTAGCTAATTTTCTAAATGAACTTTTAATTTCATCACTTGTAGCTGTTTTATTTATCCCTAGACTTTCATAATAATCTTTTTTTGCCATTAAAATCCTCCTATAATTTGATAAAGGTTCAAATATGAACCTTTATCGTTTTATTTTTCTTCGTATTCAGCCTCTTTAATATTTTCATCTTCTGTTTTATTTTCATCTGATTCTTTAGTTTCATTTTGTTGAGCTGCCTCTTTTTGTATGTTTTCATATACTTTAGTAGCAAAAGCCATAGCTTTTTCTTCTAAAACACCTTTTTTTGTTTTTATTTCATCTATATCATTTTTTTCTAAAGCTTCTTTTAAATCTTTTATTAATTGTTCAGCCTCTTCTTTTTCTTTAGCATCAATTTTATCATCTAAATCTTTTATAGATTTCTCAGTTTGGAAAATTAATTGTTCTGCTTCATTTTTAGTATCAGCTTCTTCTTTACGTTTTTGATCTTCTTCTTTATGAGCTTCAGCATCCTGCATCATTTGATTAATTTCATCTTCTGAAAGATTAGTATTAGCAGTAATAGTAATTGCTTGTTCTTTATTAGTTCCAAGATCTTTGGCTTTTACATTAACAATACCATTAGCATCAATATCAAATTTTACTTCAATTTGAGGAATACCACGAGGTGCTGCTGGAATACCAGTTAATTGAAAACGACCTAATGTTTTATTGTCATTAGCCATACTTCTTTCACCTTGTAGTACATGAATATCTACAGCTGGTTGATTATCAGCAGCAGTTGAAAATACTTGTGATTTTGAAGTTGGAATAGTCGTATTACGTTCAATTAATACAGTCATAACACCACCTAATGTTTCAATACCAAGTGATAGAGGTGTAACGTCTAATAATACAATATCATTTAAATCTCCTGAAAGAACACCACCTTGAATAGCAGCACCCATGGCTACTACTTCGTCAGGGTTAACTTCCTTAGAAGGTTCTTTACCTAATTCTTTTTTAACTAAATCATAAACTAATGGTATTCTAGTTGAACCTCCAACAAAAATAACTTTATCGATTTCTTCTTTCTTTATTTTTGCATCTTTAACAGCATTTCTAATTGGTATTAGAGATGATTCCACTAAATCTCGAATTAATTCTTCAAATTTAGCTCTTGTTAAAGAAGTATCTAAATGTAATGGTCCCTCATTTCCTTGGGTTATAAATGGTGCTGATATTTGAGTAGTTGTTACACTAGATAAATCTTTTTTAGCCTTTTCAGCTATTTCTTTTAATCTTTGCATTGCCATTTTATCTTTACTTAGATCAATGCCATTTTCTTTTTTAAAATTTTCTACTAAATAATCAATTATTTTTTGATCAAAATCATCTCCACCTAAAAGATTGTTACCAGCTGTTGATTTAACTTCAAAAACACCATCACCAAGTTCTAAAATAGATACATCAAAAGTTCCTCCTCCTAAATCATATACTAAAATAGTTTGAGATTTCTCTTGTTTATCTAAACCATATGCTAAAGCAGCAGCGGTTGGTTCATTAATGATTCTTTCTACTTCTAAACCTGCTATTTTACCTGCATTTTTAGTAGCTTGTCTTTGAGCATCATTAAAATATGCCGGAACAGTAATTACTGCTTTAGAAACCTTTTCTCCCAGATAATCTTCAGCATAATCTTTTAAATAACTTAAAATCATAGCTGATAATTCTTCAGGAGTATATTCCTTTCCTTCTAATTTTGTTTTTTCTTTTGATCCCATTATTCTTTTTATAGAAGTAACGGTATTAATATTAGTAATAGCCTGACGTTTAGCAGCATCACCTATAATTCTTTCACCGCCTTTAAAAGCGATAACTGAAGGAGTAGTTCTACCTCCTTCTGGATTAGGAATTATTTTACCTTCTCCACCTTCTAATATTGATACACAACTGTTAGTTGTACCTAGGTCAATACCTATAATTTTACTCATTTCTTTTCTCTCCTTTTTCTATTTTATTTACTTTTACACTTGCCGGACGTATTACCCGATCTTTATAAATATAACCTTTTAACATAACATCAAGTACGATACCATCATCTTTAGATGAATCATTATCAATAATTAACGCTTGACTATTGTTAGGATTAAAAGGTTTATTTAGCACATTTAATTCTTCGAGTCCATATTGTTTTAAAGTATCATTTAACATACTATAAATCATTTTAAATCCTTCTAGAAATTTTGATAACTCATCGTTTAAGTTATTGTCGTCTAATTTAATAGCCCTTTCAAAATTATCTATTATAAGAAGAATATCTAATATTAAATCAACATTAGCATATTTAATTAAATTAGCTACTTCTTCGTCTTTTCTTTTACGATAATTAATATTATCGGCTCTAGCTAATAAAACTTCATTATTTAAACTAGCTATTTGCTGATTTAGTTCTTCAATTTTTATTTTAGATTTAGGCTTTGTATCTTTTTTTGTTTCCATTAAATTTCCTCGCAATCTGATATATTTTGTTTAATATAATTTAATAATGTTAAAACACGATTATATTCCATTCTTTTGGGACCAATTAACGCTAGGGTGCCTTCGTTTCCATTAATATTATATTTAGTTTTTATAATTGTTAAATCATCATCTAACTCATTTTCACTACCTATATAAATATTAATCCCGTTATCTTCTTCTTTAATACTATTAACTAGAGTTTTATCATCAAATTTATTAATAATATTACGTATTTTATCGATATTATCGAATTCTGGTTGCATGAGAATATTTTTAGTTCCACTCATTTTAATGGTATCTTTCGCAAAAGTATTAAAGGCATTATAGAAAGCATTATAAAGAATTTCATGTTGTTTTATATAATTACCGATAATAGGTTTAATTTTAAATTCTAAGACACAAGCTACTTCATCAATAGGGGTTCCAATAATAAGTTTATTTAATAAATCAACTGTTTGTCTTATTTCTTCTAGCGATACCTGTGCATCCATAATTATTTCTTTATTTTCAACGTGTCCTTTATCAGTAACAATAATCGTTACCATTTTACGATTAGGTAAAGGAATAGCTTCGATTTTACTCACTTTATTTTCTTTTGAACTAGAACCTAAAACAATAGCTGTATAATTTGTTAATTCAGACACTATCTCCATACTTTTACTAATCGCATCATTTAATACTAAAGAATTATTTTCAAATATAGTTTGTAATTTTAACATATCTTCGCCACTGATTTCAGTTAACTCTAATAAATTATCAACATAATAACGATACCCTTTTTCACTAGGAATTCGACCTGATGAAGTATGAGTCTTCTCAAGTAAACCAATTTCTTCCAAAATAGCCATTTCATTACGAATAGTAGCTGATGAACAATCTAATTGTTCACAAATTAAACTCGAACTTATTGGTCTTACCGATTTAATATATTCGTTAATAATAAGTTTAAGAATTTGATTTTGTCTTGTACTTAACATTTTACACCTCCTTGGCAGACTAATTCCATCAGTGCTAAAAACATTATAATAAACTCTTTAGCACTTGTCAATAGTATATGCTAATTTTTTAAAAAAAATTAAAATTAAGTAAAAAAAAGTAATTAAATTACTTTTCTATTTCAAAACGTTCAAACAGTATGTTTAAAGACTTAATGTTAATACTACTATTAATTTCTTCTTCTTCCCATTTGTAATCTTTTAAGGTTAACATATTTTTAATTTTTAAAGAAGTATCAGGTAAAAAAGGATGAATTAAATTTGCAATATTAGCTATCATATATATACAAGTATAAGTAATATCATTAAAAGTTTTTAGATTATCTTTTATTTTAATCCAAGGTTCTTCTTCATCATAATATTTATTACCTAAAATAATATAATCAAATACTTTTTCTAAGGCATTTTTTAAATGACCTTTTTCAATTAATATTCCCACTTCTTTATAGGTTTCAATAGTTTTATTTTTTATTATTGGATTTATATTTCCTAAAGCTATTTTTCCTTCAAATTTTTTATTAATATATGATAAATTACGATTAATAAAATTGCCTAAAATGCCAACTAAAAATTTATTATGAGTAGTAATAAAATCTTCTAATTTAAAATTAGTATCTTTCTTTTCGGGACCGTTAAAAATTAAAGCGAATCTAACAGGATCAGCACCATATTGATCAACTAATTGATTGCTAGTAATTAGATTTCCTAGTGACTTAGACATTTTTTCATCATTCATATTAACGTATTCACTAGATATTATATAGGTGGGTAATTGATAATCAACATTTATAGCTTGTAATAAAGCAGGAAAAATAATAGTATGAAAAGGAATATTATCTTTACCATGAACATAATAACTTATTAAAGAAGGATCTTTTATGAATTTTTCGAAATCTTTATTTTGGGTTTCTAAGACTTTTTGAGATGCTGTTAAATATCCCATTACAGCTTCAAACCAAACATAGATTTTTTTATCTTCATAACCTTTTATTGGTATATCAATTCCCCACTCTAATTGTCTAGTCGCACAACGATCAATTAAACCCATATTAAGATATTTTAGAGATTCATTATAGGCATTCTTTCGCCATGTATTCTGGTGTTGATAAAGATAATTAGTTAAGACATTTTGAAAGGCTGAAAGTTTAAAATAAAGGTGTTTATTTACTTTAGAAATAGTTAAATTATTACAGTTATTACATCTTTTATTCAAAATATCCTTTGAATCTAAGGACGTTAAGCAATTATCACACTGATCGCCTTTAGCTTTACCTTGACATATTGGACATGTTCCAATTATTTCTCGATCAGCTAAAAAGACTTTACATGTCTCACAATAAGCTTCATCTATTTCTTTTTCATATAAATATCCATTTTGATAAATCTTAGAAAAATAATTCATTACTTTTTCCCTATGATAACTAGTATCTGTAGTGGTATATAAATCATAACTAAAATTAATCTTATTAAATGTTTCGATAAACTCTTGATGATATCTATCAGCTATCACAACGGGTTTTAATCCTTCTTCTTTAGCTCTTAATGTAATTGGAGTTCCATGAGAATCAGTGCCTGAAACATAAACAACATTATCACCACACCCTCGATAATACCTAGCAATAATATCGCCACCTATTAAACCTGCAATATGACCTATATGAAGGGAGTTATTAGCATATGGCCAAGCTCCTCCAATTAAAACGTTTCTTTTCATTTATATCACCTTTTATATTATAACACAATTATATTATATATAATTAAAAAAAAGTATCTTTACATATACTTTTCCATTGATTTCATCATTTGATTTACTTGTTTTTGACTAGGTGTTCTTCCCATACCAGTCATTAAAGTTTTAATCATTTCTTCATTGATTGGTGGATTTTTCTTTAAATATTTTTTCATGACTGTTTTTGCTATAAAAAATCCAGCAACTGCTCCTGCAATAAATCCTACTAATAAAT
>JAAZHK010000074.1 GCA_012510745.1 Mycoplasmatota bacterium | reverse complement strand
GCATAGTATAAATCTATAATCTTCTCTTCTTCTTTACTTATAGAATCATTAATAACATTATCTAGAGTTTTTAAATCAAATTTGGTATTATCTAATTCATTCTCCATTGTAATTAATTCATTATTCTTAGTAGAAAATAATTCTTGTTGTTGAATTAATAGCGTATTTGTTTCATAAATTTTGTTTTCGCAATCTTTAATTTCAACATCTACTTTTTTAATATCAAGATCTATTTCTTTAATTAGTTCTTCTAAAGTAATATTTCGTTGACTTAGATCTTCTAACTCACCTTTTTCAGCAATAAGACTTTTATTTTTGCTAAGATTACCACCAGTAATTGAACCGCCAACATGAATAATATCACCATCTAATGATACGATTTTATAACGAGCATAAATTTTACGACTAAGCCTGTTAGCTTCATCAATATTTGTAGCTACTAAAACATTCCCTAATTGATTTAAAATAATCTTTCGAAAAAATTCATCATAATTAACCAAATCACTTAAAATTCCTACAAAACCTTTATCATTAGTTAGGCTTATTAAAGTGTTTTCATCAATTCCTTTAGGCTTAATAACTGATAAAGGAAAGAAAGTAGCTCTACCTAAATTATTATTTTTTAAATAAGTAATCGCTTCTTTAGCATTAATTTCATTATCAACAACAATAAATTGACTACTTGATGAAAGACTCACATCCAAAGCTTTACTATAAAGATTATCCACTGTTATAAGATTACCAATGGTATTATGAATACCTTTTAATCTAGGATTATTTAAAACTGCTTTAACACTATTAAATAAGTTACCTCCGCGACTAAGATAATCTTTTAAAACTTCAATTTTATGTTCAATATCAATTTTTTCATGCTTTTTATTAACATAATCTTTATTTAAAGAGTTAAATTTCAATCTTTTTTCTTGCATGTTTTTATTTAAAGAATTTAAACTATCTTTTAATTCAGTTATAGTTTTATTTATTTCTTGGCATTCTGTTTCTAATACATTAACTTTGTTTTCTGTAATTTTATTTTTTTCCTTTAAAGAAACAACATTATCATAAATTTTAGTATCTTCTGCTTTATATTTACTTCGTTCTTGAATAATGTTTTTTTCGCCATTAATTTTTTCTACTTCCTTAACAATTGCTAATAATTTATTATTATAATCATTAAGTTCTTTTTCTAAAAGAACTAATTGGTTTTTTTTATGATCTAATTTAAGATCATCAGCATCTTTTTCCGAAGTTAAAGTTAAAATATCTTTTTCTAAAGTTTCGATTTTTTCTTTGGCTTGCTGATATTCATAATTAATATTATGTATATCGCGAACAGCTAATGCTACCTCTATTTGTTCTAATCCTTTTTTATTTTCTAAATATTGATTTGCCTGTTCACTTTGTTCTCTTAAAGGTTCAATTTGTCGTTCTAATTCTGCAATAATATCACTAATACGAATTAAATTATCATTAGTACGAATTAATTTTCTTAAAGATTCTTCTTTTCTTTTACGGTATTTTAACACTCCTGCTGCTTCTTCAAAGATAACTCTTCGATCACTAGCAGAATTAGATAAAATTTTATTTATTTCTCCTTGAGAAATAATATTAAAAGCCTCTTTCCCCATACCGCTGTCTAAAAGTAAATTGGTTATATCTTTTAAGCGACATTTCTCACCATTTAAAAAATATTCGTTTTCACCATTTCGGTATAACCTTCTTTTAATTGAGACTTCTTCATAGGGAACTTTTAAATAATGATCACTATTATCAAATATTAAATTAACACTTGCAACATTTAAAAGATTTCTTGTTTTAGAACCAGAAAAAATAACATCACTCATGTTACTACCGCCTCTTAACGATTTAATTGATTGTTCTCCTAAAACAAAACGAACAGCATCAACTACATTACTTTTTCCACTACCATTAGGTCCCACAATACAAGTTATTTTATCATCTAAAATAATATTTGTTTTATCTGCAAAAGATTTAAAACCTGTTGCAATTATTTCTTTTAAGTACATAAGTTTCACCCTACCATTTATATCATATATTATACTATATTTTAAGATATCGGGCAATCTTTTTAATTTAGTTCCTGAACGATTTCATCAATACTAACAATATTAAATCCTTTTTGGCGTATATATTGAATAGTTAAATTTAATTCTTTTAATAGTTTATTATTAACATCAAAATAAATAATTAGACCATTGCTTAAATTATTTTTAATTGCATGATACGGATAATTATCAATTATTAAATTAGGTTTAATAGTATGCATTTTATTTTTTTGACAAATATTTAATATTTCAGGATTATCTACCAAAGTTACACAATAATAATTTATTTTATTATTAATACTATTTAACATATCAAAACTTATAATATAGTCATTATCATAAGAAGGACTAACAAGATGATTTTGATTAACAATATCAATAATATTAATGATATCGTTAAATATAATATCACTATTTATAACAAATAAAGAATTAATCTTATTATCTTCCAAAATATTTAATAATGAATCTAATAAATTCATATCTTTTAAACGAAAAATGAAAGCTACATTATTATTATTCTTATTACCACTAATAATATATTTATCAAATATATTATTAATAGTTATTTCTGGATCTTTCTTTTTATATATAAATAAGCTTTTATTAAAATCACCTAGTCTTTTCATATTAGTATAAGTTCTATCTATATCAATATTTTGACCTGCTATACCCGGAATTATATAATCATTTTCAATAATAGCATTTATTGGTTTAATAGTATAATCATCTTTTACATTAATAATTTGCTTCATTATTTCATCATTATTTTTTAAAATATAACTTACCTTATTAGTATAATAAAAACTAAATAACACCAAAACAATAGAAATAATTTTTTTCATTATATAATCACCATTAAATTATATGAAAAAAAAAAGAAATAATTATTAAATTATCTCTTCATCATCATTATTTATTTTTTTAATGGGAACTTCTATAGTATCTTCAAGATTTGTATATGTATTATTTTGATTTATAGAATTTTGAAAATTATCAATTACTGTTTGTTGATTTGGTTGATTAATCTGATTATTAATATCTTGTGGAGATTTTGTAATATTAACATTAGTTTTATTTTTCTTCTTTTTAGAACGATTTAATATTATAATTACCATAATAATTACTAAAACTAATATTCCTATACCTGCAAAAACAAACAGATTAAAACCTTGTTTAACTGTAATATTTATTATATATTCTCTACTACTTCCATCTTCACTAGTTACAATTATTCTAATTACTGACCCATCAGTTAAATCTTCATTATCAAGTATCTTTACTTTAGCCTTACTATCTTCCAATACAGCTTTAATCTCTAAAAACTTCTCTTTTTTAATAACTATACCATATTCTAAAGTGTTTTTATTAAAATTAATAGGATAATTTTCTACTACTAAACTTTTTAAATAACTATTATTAGACAACGACTCTTCGCCTTCTTTTTGTCTTGTTACAATAATCTTATATTCTTTAAAAGTTTCATTTTCTGCTATTACTTTTATTATTATAGTATTTTCACCAATTACTAAATCATTATTACCTGTAATTTCTACTTTCGAATTAGGATCTTCTAGTTTGTAATCAATATCAATATTAGTAATATCAAAAGGTACTGTCATTTTATATTCTAAAGTATCTTTTTTAAAATTAATAGTACCCTCAGATAAAGTTAAACTTTTTAAAGTATTAATAGCACTTCTAGAATCCTCTTTTGTCACTTTAAGAGTATATATTTTTTGTTCCCCTTTTTCATTATTAATTTTAATTAATATTTCATTTAATCCTGACTGCAAGGTTATTTCTCTAGGACCAAAACCTGATACAAAAGAAGCTTTATTATCAGCTAAAGTAGCCCCTATAGTCAATTTATTAATATCTTTACTAACATTAAAATTATAGGTTGTAGTACTAGGATTAAAAGTAATGTTACCAGCCGAAACATTTAAAGTACTTAAATTATTATTAGAACTTCTATTGTCTGGTCTAGTTATATTAATTGTATAAGTCTTTTTAGTACCTGATTCACTAGTTACAATAATATTAAAAGTATTTTTTCCATAATTTAAAGTTTTATTTCCTGCTCCAGTCACAGTTGAATTACTATCAACTCCTACTGCATTTATTGTAGTACTTTGACTATCTATGGTTACATCATAAGATAGAGTGTTAGCATTAAAGTTTATTGTTGCACCACTTACAGATAAACTTGATAATGTATTAATAGTTGATTTTATTCTAATATTTCGAGCTTGATCGGCTATATTGTTTATAGCAAATGAGGAATCAGTGAAAATAGTATTAATAAGACTTACAGTTGTACTAGCACCTCCTGTAACACTATTAGCAGCCTTAATAGTTAACGTACCTATATTAAAAGTTCCTGATTTATTAGAAGAAATATATAAATCAATATTTAAAGTACCATCATCACCTTGCCAATCACTATTTTTAGTAAAATTAACAAATTCTAAATTATTTCCCAAACTAATTATTGTGCTCAAACCTGATACAGTATCCCCACTTACCGTACCTGTTAAAGTACAAGCAGTCGATTCCCCAGGATTTAAACTTGTTTTATTACAATTTATACCAATTGATCCTGTTAAAGCATTTGTTTTTAAAGGTATTAATAATGGTAATAACACTAGTAAATATAATATTTTTATCTTTCTTTTCATTTCTTTATTCTCCTATTATAAAGTACTTATTGTACCCTTTATATATTGATATAGCTTTGCTATATCATTGATCTCTATTCCATCTGGGCCTACCAAATCTCCTGCTTCTACATAAGCTTCGTCCATTGTTATAACTCCTTTTAAATATTGATATAGTTTTGCAACTGATGCAATATTTATTTCTCCTGATCCTACTACATCACCTTTAACAGACACTGTATAATCATAATAACTATTATCACTAAAGGTTATTCTTAATTTATCTCCTGTTTTTAAATTAGAAGTATCTGATATTGGGACATTTTTTTTATCAAGTTTACTTATAGTTCCATTAGTCACAGTTATATCATTCAAAATATTTACTTTACTTCCTACTGTTATTCCTTTTATTAATCCTTTTTGCATATCTAAATTATTTAATAAAGCATTTACGGTTATTTTTGAGATATTATATTCTTTTAAAATATTTCCTTCAAACTTAATTATTAATTTATTATCTGATATTTCCTTAGTACAGTTACTTACTGTTATATTATTTAATATAGTAGTATTATTATCAGTATTAAAGACAATTATATTATCTCTCTTTAAATCATAAACAGTAGATGAAAATCCTACGATATCATATGCTTTTACTACAGTGTCTCCATACTTAATTTGTACTTTATTGTTATTTACTACTGCTATTCCATTTGTTACTACAATTTTATTTATATTTAATGTTTCTATTCCCACATTTATATAATTCTTAGTTAGATCATATGTTGTAGATGAAACACTTATTATATCTAATTCTTTTACTATTTCAGTACCATCTTT
>JAAZHK010000073.1 GCA_012510745.1 Mycoplasmatota bacterium | reverse complement strand
TCTTTCAATAAATTTAAAATATGCGTTTCTTTCATTTATACAAGTAAGAATATTTATTTCAACATCATTTTTTATATTTCTTAATTGTTCTTTATTATTTAGATTTTCAATTATATCATTAATAATTGTACTATAATCGAAATCTATAATATTTTTTTTACTAGCTAAACAAACATAATCATTACCGGCAAAATTATTAGGCGCTAAATGAATATAAAAAGGATTAAACTTCCGACATACTATCTTATTATTTCTAAAAATAGCTTCTAAAAAAATTAAATCAGTATTAATATTATTACGAATACCATGAAATAATTTATTTTCTAAATTATATGTTCCCATAACACCTCCTATATAATAATTATTTTTTGTTTATGTTCTTCCTTTCTATCAAGATTATTTATTAAATAATACAGATTACTTATTTTTTCTTCATATTTTAACATAGGATGATTATTTTTACTATAAGTAGTTACAATAGGTAAAGTAATATCTTTTTTGTGTTTTTTTAAAAAAGCTTGTCCTTTTTTATTAAAACCTAAAATTCTTATGTATTCGATTATACTAAATCTTTGATTTTCTTTCTTTGTATAACTTAACAAAATATGAGTAAACATTCTATTAAGACGATTATAAGTATAACGTTTAGATTTTATAGCCTTAATTAGTTCATCTAATGAATTAACTTGATTAATTTTTTTTAAAATTTTATATTCAATACCTTCGTCGACTCCTAAAAACTCATTTAAAACAGCAAAATTATTTAATATTTGATATTTTAATAAATCAAAGTTTCTATTTAATATTTGATAGTTTTTTAATAAGTTAAAGGTTTTAGTAGGAACATATTTTTTTATATTTTGATTATTTTTTAATGCTTCTCTAATAGAAGTAGCTGAAGTGATTGAATTTAATAAATCTTTATTATGATAATCATTAGTTCTTTTTATAGTTAAAGGCTTAATATTAGATTCAGAAAGCATAATTTCTTTAATATACGCTATTCCTAAAATATCGTTAGGGGTTTTTATTTTATAATTTGTTAAAGATGCAATAGCTTTACTGTTAGCACTAGGATAACTAAGTCCTAAATCAATATTTTTTTTTAAAAGAACATTATATTTAGAGGAATTCATTGCTTTAGCTATATTAGTTAGTTTTTTTAGGTCGTTTGATTCGCTTCCAAAAACTAAATAATCTATATTTAAATGATTTAACAAACTAATTGCACCCTTGGCAAAAATATCGGCTGATTGAGTTGCGAATGGAAAAGGTAATTCAACAACTAAATCTGCGCCATATTTAAGTGCTAAAGTTGTTTTATCCCATTTATCTAAAACACTTATTTCACCACGTTGAAGAAAATTACCACCTAAAATAACAATAATTTCATGATCTTTAAACATTTCTTTAACTTTATTTAAATGATATAAATGACCATTATGAAATGGATTATATTCAGCTATGATTCCAACACTTGCCATTTGATCACTTCCTAGTGTTATTATAGCTTAATTTACTTGATTTTACAATAAAACTGGTTGAAACATATTAATTTATATTGTATTATATAATATATTGGAAAAATTATTATTCTAAAAAAGTTTCAAAACTTGACAATTTATTAAAAATAATGCAAAATAATGTATTTGAATTAGTTTGAAATTAAAAGGAGGACATATGACAACAATAAAAACTCAAGATTATGAAAAAATTAATAAGGTAATTGAAGAATATTCAGTTTTAAATTTAGAAAAAAAATTCTATGATCAAATATTAGAAAATTTAGAATTAGCATTTAAAACAGATCAAGAAACTAAAACTAAAGCTAATTTAATTGCAACATTTAGACGTTTAATTGATAATGAGATTATATCAAAAATCCAAAAAGGTGATAAACAATTAAAAAAAGCCTATATTTTAAAAAATATTTCTTTAATAATTTCAGTTAAAAACAAAAATACTATATATAATCAATTAACAGAAGACGAAGCTATTAGTGCTGGAGTTTTAGCATTAGATTTAGCCATTAAGCAATTTCAATTTGATAAAATGTGTTTATTCTCTACATATGCTATACCAAAAATAACTAATGCTTTGAATGTTGAATTAGGCGTTCTTAATAATAATGGATTTGATTCAAAAACTGCTAAAAAATACCGAGAAGTTAAAAAAATCAAGGATTCACTAGAAATTGAATTATCACGTAAACCATCAGCACAAGAAATAGCCGATTCTGCCAAAATGTCTGTTTCTACAGTTAATCAATTACTTTTATTTGATTCATGTATTTCACTTCAAGGAAATGATAATTATAATAACACAACACCAGAAGATTATTATATATCAATTGATAAACTTATTAACGTTCCTAATCAATTTTCAGTTGAAGAACAAGTAGAAAACAATGTTTTAAAGGAGATTCTTTATGAGTCTTTTACACAAAGCCGCCTTACATATCGTGAAAAAACAGTTTTGATTGAAAGATACGGTTTAGAAAGTAGAAAATTTTTAACCTTAAAAGAAGTAGGTGAACAACTAGATTTATCAAAACAAAGAATTAGACAAATTGAATTAAATGCTTTAAATAAAATAAAATCAAGAAGAAAAAATGCTCCTCTTAAAATATTTTTAAAGAAATAGAAAGGGATTAATATGAAAATAGATATCAAACCTCTTTTAAATAATAATCAAGATAGTATTATTA
>JAAZHK010000072.1 GCA_012510745.1 Mycoplasmatota bacterium | reverse complement strand
GCTTTTGGGCCTTTTGAAACAGACGCTAATGGGGAATATGTCTTAGATTTAAGATTTAATTTTGATAAAGATATTGGGACATACATAAAAGCTGGTACTGATAAAAACAAAAACAAATTAGAAATGTTTATCGTAACAAAAGAGGATATTTATATTAGAAATCCTCTGAATGAGAAAACAATTGTTGAATTTATCTTAAATGACAGTGAAGAAGATTATGTAGAACCTCTTTATTATTCTAAAAAAAAGGAAATAGAGGTTTCTTTCACAGATAAATATCCTGATAATGTATTATCATTAACTTTCCAAGACGCTAATTTTGTTATTAAATTAGAATTTGATGAAGAACCACCAGAGACTTCTTATGAAGTTTCAATTTTTTGGAACGATCCTACTAAACCTGGTGGACTAAGTATTCACCGCACTGGAGCTATAAGTAGAGCATTTCAATATTGGGATACACCATTTACTACCACAGCTAATTTTGCAAGTAAGACTGGGACCATAGTTATTAAAGATTTTGATACCAATGCTTCTGTTGATTATGAAGGTAATCCTAAAACAGTATCCTTTGACAAAGATGGGAAACCGATAGGTGACAAAATACTTAAAATAAAAATAAAACAATAAATAAAAGAACAATTAAAAGAAATACAAAAAGCACATCAATTTGATGTACTTTTTGTATTTGTATATATTTTTTAAATAAATGTTATTGATTTTTATTTTCTTTTTTAAAACACATAAACCAATCTAAACAATATGTGTTTTCATCTTGGTTTTCAACTCTTTCTTTAGCTGCACCACAAGATCCAGCAGTAGGTACGATTACATCATCCCCTGGTCGCCAATCAGCAGGAGTAGCAACTCCATCTTTGTCAGCTTTTTGAAGTGCTAAAATTATTCTTTTTATTTCATCGAAATTTCTACCCATAGATAATGGATAATATAATATAGTTCTTACTATTCCTTTTGGGTCTATAACAAAAACTGCTCTTACTGCTTGAGTATTTGATTGTCCAGGTTGAATCATTCCAAATGCCTTTGCAACATCCATAGTTATATCTTCAATTAAAGGAAATTTAACTTCTATGTTTTTTAGACCATTCCATTCAATCTCTTGAATTTTCCTTAACCATGCAATATGAGCATATAACGAATCTACAGATAAACCAATTAATTCTGTATTAAGTTCTTTAAATTCATCGGCCATATTGGCAAAAGTCATAAATTCTGTTGTACAAACTGGAGTAAAATCAGCAGGGTGAGAAAATAAAATTACCCATTTCCCTTCATAATCTTTTGGAAAACTAATTTCTCCTTGTGTTGTTATCGCTTTAAACGAAGGAGCTTTTTCTCCGATTAGCGGCATAGTTGTTTTTTGTTCATTTGTTTCTTGCATTTTTTAACCTTCTTTCTTTTTACATTTATCACAAACAATTTTAAAAACTAAATCATGGTCTATAACTTGATGAGAACTAACAATATTGTTTAATTCCACATTATAAGGTATTTTTAAATCAATTATTTTTTTACAATATATACATTTAGCATGATAATGTGGATTAAAGACATCATATCTATCTGCACTTCCTGATAGTTCTAATTTTTTAATAATTCCATTCTCAGATAGTCTTTTTAAGTTTCTAAAAACTGTTGCTCTACTTATATTGGAGTTTTTTTTTCTAATTATATTAAAAATCTCTTCAGCTGTGTAATGGTTTTTTGAATTTTCAATTAAATCAATAATTAATTGCTTTTGCTTAGTTTCTCTTATTTTAAACATATTAGAAGCACTCCTTATTAAGATAATATCTCAATAGTATATATTTGTCAATAAATTCTATACATTTATTCTGAAAAAATGATATAATTAGTTTAGAGATAAATCAATAAAACATTAAATTTTATATAAGGAGAATTTATGAATATTGAGCAAAGAATTAGAGAATTCCAGAATAATATAACTTCAAACGAGGAACAATCTTCTATATTTTTAAATTTAGCTGATCAAATTATTAGAGATTTTCCTTATCGTTTAAAAAATAAAACATATTTATTGATTCCTGGTCAAGAAAAACAATTAACTGATATGGCTTATGAATATTATTTATCTAAAGGCAAGATTATACCTATATCTTTACCTTTACTTTTATCGACAATTATGAATAAATTTAATGAAGTTGTTGAAAAATTAGGTTTTACTATTATTACTGAAATGAATGATTATCATAATGATGGTCAATTATTCGATTTAATAGGTAGGGGCTTTAATCAAAAAGAATTACAGGAATTAGACAATATAAATATTTCCAATATTAACAAACCTTTATCATTTTCTGTTGATGATTATCTAAAAAGAATCTTTTTACCAGTAGTTTTTAAAAATGTTACTACTGATCGTGGTGAGGATAAATATTTAATAGAAAATGAAGAACAATTAAAAAAAATCATAGCACTTTTTGAATTGCCAGAAAGTAAAAAAATTAATTTAAAAAACGAATTTATAGTTCAAGAATATATTAAAGGTTTAGAAAACATTAATAGTTCTATTAGAGTCTATACAACTGCAACTGGTGAGATATTATCTTCTTTATTTTTAGTATCTACAGATCAAACCTCTAAACAAAGAATAAAAAAATATGGAATTGATATTTTTAACCCATGTGAATATTTAACAGATAGAAATTCTCCATATTTTCTTAATTCTAAAAACATTATTTCTAACGCTGCCGGGGGAGGAAAAATAATTTCCTTCAATACTGAACCAAATAAATTAAGCGCAACAGATGAAATAATGTTAACTCTCCATGAAATTAATATTGAAACTTTAGAACTACCAAAAACAATAGTTAGACAGTGTCAAGAGATTACAAAATTTTGGAACTATAAAAAAGGAATAGTATTAGGAATCGATTTTATTTATAATTCAACAGATAGTAACTGGTATTATTTAGAAACAAACCAAAATCCATCAGTAGAAGGTTATAGACGTTTTATGAATATTAACAATTATTTAATAGATGATATAAAAGCTCTAATGCACTTAGATTCTTTAACAAAAATTGTCGAAAATATAGCAACAAAAGATATGATAGAAAAACGCAATAAAACAAAGTAACTAAAAAATCAGGTAAAAATAAATACCTGATTTTTATTATTTAGATACACTAAAAGAGGAAATGCATAAAATACATTGAATAAAATTAATTAAGCTTAAAAACATTAAAGAAAAAAATAATACTCCTATAATAGTAAAAATAATCAATACTATTGTAATTGGAATATATAAAATTAAAATAAGGATAAAGACTATAATTGTACCAAAAGTTCCAATTATTAAACTAGGAAATTTTCTTCTTGCACATATAGCAAAATGTTTAAAACTAACAAGAGTACTTAAATAAATACCAATTAAAATAAAAACTAATATTAAAAAACCTAAATTTAAAAATATTATGCTCATTAAAAAAACATTATTAATAATACCAAAATATTGTAATATACCAGCTATAATACCTAAAATTAAACTTATGCCAAAATTAATACAACTAAAAGTCCTAAGTGAACAACTCTTATTAAAACCCATGTTTGTCCACCTCCTTTCTCTAATGTATTATATTAAGATTATAGTATTTGGTATATTGTAAAAACCTTGTTATAAAATATTTGTATAATATTTTTTTAATTGTAAATAATAAAAAACAAGGAGGAAATTGTGACTGAAAAAGAATTAATGTATATTGAAGATGTTTTAGAACATGAAAAAGATTTACAAAATATTTGTGAATATTATGCTAATGAAGTATCCAATCAAGAAACTAAAGATTTTTTAATTTCTTTATTGAATTTTCAAGAACAAAATTATGAAAAGCTTTATGGGCTTTTAAGTAAATAGGAGAAAATAAAATGCAAGAAAAATTAATAATAAGTAATATATTAACTTTACAAAAAAATTTAATTGAAATTTTAGTTCATGGAGTTATAGAATCTTCTACAAATAATGTAACCGATTTACTAAGAACTCAATTAAATGATAATTTAGAGATGCAAAATAAAATATTTAAGTTTATGGAATCTCATGGTTGGTATAATATAGAAAATGCACCAGAACATAAAATCCAAGCAGCTATTAATAAATTAAATAGCAATTAAAAAAGGAAGTTGCCATAATAAATCTAAAATGATATAATTCATATACAAACTGTATAGGAGAAAATATGAAAGAAATAGTTATTCATACATTATTAGATGGCTTCAGATTACTTCCTTTTTTATTTGCAACTTTTTTATTAATAGAGTATATTGAACATAAAGTTAATGACAAAAATATAATTAAATTATCAAAAACAACAAAGAAAATTGGACCAGTAATGGGTAGTTTGTTAGGAATGTTTCCTCAATGTGGATTTAGTGTTTCAGCAACAAATTTATATGCTAAAAAAATTATCACTATGGGAACTTTAATTGCTATATATTTATCAACTAGTGATGAAATGTTACCAATAATGATAAGCAAAAGAATAAATATTGTAACTATTATTCAAATTCTTTTCTTAAAATTTATAATTGGTTTTATAATTGGTTTTATAATTGATTTTTTGCTAAGAAGAAAAAAACAATTACCAAACAAGTCTCAAATTAATTCTAATCTTAATCACAAACACTGTCATTGTGAAAAAGGAATTTTAAAATCTTCTATAGATCATACTATTAATATTTTAATTTTTATTTTATTAACCACTTTTATATTAAATGTTGCTATAACTTATTTAGGCGAAGATACATTGTCTAAAATATTATTAAAAAACAATTTATATGGTCCTTTTATCGCAGGTTTAATTGGTTTAATTCCAAACTGTGCCTCAAGCGTCATTATAACAGAATTATATTTACATAATGCTATTAATTTCGGGTCTGCTATGGCAGGATTATTATCAGGAAGTGGAATTGGCTTATTAGTTTTATTTAAAACCAATAAAAATATGAAAGAAAATTTCCTTATTTTATTAATTATTTATGTAGTAGCAGTTATTTCCGGCATATTCTTACATTTAATTGATTTTATCATTTAAATTTATAAAGTAAAATGTTATAATAAGTATGTTAAAGGAGAGGAAATGGGAAGTAGTAGTAAAGATTTAAAATTAATTACATTAGCTAGTATCGATGGATTCGGTATACTTGTCGATGAACACTTGAGAAAAATTAGAAATCAAAAAGAAAGTTTCATTGTTCCAATTGAAGAAACAAGATTTAACAATGGGGAAGGAAAGATAAGAATAATCTCCAGTATTCGAGATAAAGATGTTTATATTTTATCAGATATTGGTAATTATAGTATTACTTATCCTATGTATGATTTTATTAATCACAAAAGCCCAGATGATCATTTTCAAGATATGAAAAGGGTAATTTATGCTATTAGAGAACACTCTAAAAGTAACTCAATTATTACCCCTCTATTATATCAATCTAGACAACATCGTAGGAGGAGCCGAGAATCATTAGACTGTGCTGTAGCTTTACAAGATTTTATTAATTTAGGGGTCAAAAATATTATTACATTTGATGTTCATGACTTAGATATTCAAAATGCTATTCCGAAATCATCTTTTGAAAGCTTTTATCCTACTAGAGAAATAATTGAAACTTTTATTCAAAAAGAAAATATAGATTTACATAATATGTTTGTTATAGCTCCAGATTCTGGCGCTGTTAGTCGAGCTAACCTTTATGCCAATTTATTTAAATGTAATATGGGTTTTTTCCGAAAAGAAAGAGATTTATCTAAACTTGTTGATGGTAAAAATCCTATTACTCAACATCATTATGTCGGTGGTGATTTTAAAGGTAAAAACATTTTAATAGTTGATGATATGATTGCATCAGGCGGTTCTATGTTAGATGTTGTAAAACATTCTAAAGCATTAGGGGCTAATAAGATTTATTTAATTGCAACTTTTGCTTTATTTACTAAAGGTATTGATATATTTAATGAAGCTTATGAAAAAGGATTATTTGATAAAATCTATACTACTAATTTAACTTATATTCCTAATAATTATAAACAAAATCTTTGGTTAGAAGAAGTCGACTGTTCATTAAAAGTAGCTCAAGCAATTGATACTTTAAATCGTGGGAATTCATTAAATAAATTAATTAATGATACTGATAAAATAGATATATTTAATTCTAATACCATAAAAGAATTAAAGATTAATAATAAAACAAAAGTAAAGTCTGTATAACTTTATTTTTATAATGGAGGTAAATAAATATGGCAAAAGGCAAATTGGATATTATATTTGAAAATAATGATATTATTGTTGTTAATAAACCTTCTAGATTACTTACAGTATCAACTAATCAAGAAAAAGATCGAACGCTTTTTCATCAAGTTATGATATATTTAAAGAAAAAAAATAAAAATAACAAATTATTTATTGTACATCGTCTTGATAAAGATACTAGTGGTATAGTTTTATTTGCTAAAAACGAAAAAATAAAACATCTTTTTCAAGAAAACTGGGATAAATTAATTAAAACAAGAAGTTATGTTGGTATTGTTGAAGGCATCATAGAAAAAGAAGGAACAATTAAATCTTGGTTAAAAGAGACAAGTAATTATAAGGTTTATTCAAGCAACAAACCTCATGACGGTAAATTAGCTATAACTAAATATCGATCTATTACTTACAATGGACAATATACATTACTTCAAATATTGTTAGAAACAGGACGTAAAAATCAAATAAGAGTGCATATGAAAGATATTAATCATCCTATAATTGGTGATTTAAAATATGGATCTTCTAAAAGTCCTTTAAAAAGACTAGGTTTACATGCCAATCTATTAGAAATTTACCATCCCCTTTCCAAAGAGTTATTAATTTTCGAAACAGATATTCCTCAAAATTTTATTAATTTATTTATTTAAATAATCCATACTATAAAAAGAGGTAAGTATATGTTAGAAAGAATAATTCATCCCTTTGAACCTATTTATAATAAAAATTCGAAAATATTATTTGTAGGATCAATTGCCAGTGTTAAATCTAGAGAACTGGGTTTTCCTTATGCCAGTCCTCAAAATAGATTTTGGAAAATCTTAGAAATAATTTTTAATGAAAAGATAAATAATCATAAAACTTTTTTATTAAAACATAATATAGCTCTTTGGGATTCTATCAAATCTTGTGATATATTAGGATCAAGCGATAATAGTATTAAAAATATTAAAGTTAATGAAATTTGGAAAATTACATCAAAAAGTAATATTAAAGTTGTTTTTACTAACGGTCGCAAAGCTTTTGATGTTTATCAAAAATATATATATCCTAAAACCAAAATAAAAGCCTTTTATCTTCCTTCTACAAGCCCCGCTAACGCTAGTAAAAAAATAGAGGATTTAGTCGAAGACTACAAAATAATATTAGATTTTTTATAAAAGAGTTAATAAATTAATTCTTTTTATTTGTTTTTATTCGACAAAATTAGTCATTATTAAAGCTTATAATTATATTGGTGATATGATATGAAAATAAAATGGGGATTTCTTATACCAATGGTAATGGCCATTTTAATCGGCTATTTATGCGGAGAGATTGTCTATACTCAATATAAACAAAACATACCAACCTTTAATGAAACAAATCAAATATATTTTTTACAACAAGGAGTTTATAGCAATCAAGAATCACTAAATAATCATACAAAGGAACTTGATCAATTTTTAAAAATCAAAGAAAATGATAAATATTATGTTTATGTAGCTATTACTAAAGAAACGGAAAATGCCCAAAAAATTAAGGAAATTTACAATAAGAAAGGTAATGATATATATATAAAGCAAATAAATGTTACAAATCCTGATTTTATTTCTATGTTAGTCCAATATGATAAATTAATAGCTAATACCAATAATATTAATCAAATATTATCAATTGAAAAATCAGTATTAAGTACTTATGAGGAGTTAATATTAAATTATGGCAATTAAAATAAAAGAAATGTTAATTGAAGAAAGACCAAGAGAAAGATTAGTAAAGTTTGGAGTAAATGCTTTATCTAATGAAGAACTATTATCAATCATTTTAAAGACAGGAACAAAAGATAAAAACGTTAAGGAACTTGCCCATGAGATTTTAAGTAAATTAAACAATATTAGCGATTTAGAAAATATAACAATTAATAAATTAATTAAAATTAACGGAATAGGTACTGTGAAAGCAATAGAAATTATTGCTGCAATTGAATTAGGTAAAAGAATTTTTATCAAAAAAACTATTAATCAAAAGGAACCATTAAGAAATGCTAAAGATATTTATTTAGCTAATCAGAGCCTTTTTTATAATAGTAAACAAGAATCATTTTATTGTTTGTATTTTGATTCAAAACAAAGATTAATAGAAAGGAAATTGCTATTTATGGGAACTATAAATAAAAGTATTGTTCATCCTAGAGAAATATTTAAAGAGGCATATCTTCTTAGTGCTTCTAGTATTGTTTGTATGCATAACCATCCATCCAATAATGTTAAACCTAGTGTAGAAGATATAGAATTAACTAAAGCTTTAATGGAAATAGGACGCATTCAACAAATACCTGTTTTAGATCATATTATTTTTGGAGAAAACGAATATTATAGTTTTTATGAAAACAATAGTATAATTAATATTTAATGAAAAAAATTAATAAATTAATATTTGTTTTTATAATAGTTTTAACTTTATTATATGCACTATCTAGTAAACGAAAAATTTTTTTTGTTGAAGTGTATATTAAAGATGCTTTTGTTCAACTCCAAAAAATTTTATATTATCCAGTTCCATATCAAGATGATAATAAATTATATCATCATGAGATATCTAGCAATTTAATAAAGGAACTGAACAAAAAAAAAGAGTCTTTAAAAGAATTGTTAGAACTCAGCTATAGTTTAACTGATTTTCATTATATAAACGCTACTATTATAAGTAGAAATACAACTCATATTTTAAATAATTTAATAATCGATAAAGGTTTTAAGGATGGAATTATTAATGATTCAGCTGTTATTTCTAGCCAAGGATTAATAGGAAAGATTATTAATACAAGTAAAAATAGTAGTGAAGTAAAACTTATTATTAATAAAGATGTCAATAATAAAATATCTGTTCAAGTAAACAATATTAATGCTCTAATATCAGGATATGAAGCTGAAACTGGATTTCTTTATATTACAGGTATAAACAACACTGAAAACATTAATATTAATGATGCAGTAATAACGAATGGTTTAGGTGGGATTTATCCAGCAGGTATTTTAGTTGGATATGTTACTAAAGTTACTAGTGATAAATATGGTGTAGGTCAGAAAATATTTGTCAAAACAATAGAAGATTTTAATAATATTAAATATATTGCAGTCCTAAAGAGGAGAAACAATGGTAGTTAGTTTAATAATGATTTCATTATTTTTAGATGGGTATCTTTCATTCTTTGTCCCTATGTATTATAACTCTTTATTTATGCCTTTATGCACAATTACTTCTTTAGTTGTTTGTTTTCCTTTAACTAAAAAGAAATATTTAATAGCATTTATGATAGGAAGTCTATATGATTTACTTTATACAAACATGTTAGTTTTGCATGGAATCATTTTTATAATTATTTATTATTTATTAAATAAGATAAATATTTTCACTAAAAAAAAGATTTTAGATAATATCATAAAATTAATATTAGTAATTACCCTCTATCGATTTATATTAATTGTATTTAGTAATATTTTATATTTTAAGAAATTTAATATATATACTTTACTTAATAATATTTATAGTTATTATATCTTCAATATTATTTATGCTTTTATAATGATGATAATATTAAAAAATATGTCACAAAAAGACAAGTATAATAAATAATATAAAACATAATATTTATTGGTGATATTATGGAAGAATATAAAAGCCTTAAAAAAATAACCTTTAATCAAGAACTAAAAGATGAAAGAATTAAAAAACATATTATCAATACTTTAAATAAAGTTTTAATAACAATCATTCTCTTTTTATTTGTTTTAATTGGTACTAAGGTAAACAATAAATTTAAATCGATTTTTTATCAACATACCTATGTAACTAATTTTAAATTTGCAACTATTAATAATATTTATAAAAAATATTTAGGTAATATTTTACCTTTTAAAATAGGAGTTACAAGTGAACCTGTTTTTAATGAAAAATTAACATATCAAAAAGCTTCTAAATATCAAGATGGGTGTGTTTTAGATGTTTCAGAGAAATATTTAGTCCCAACTATTGAAAGTGGTATTGTTGTTTATATAGGTGAAAAATCAGATTATGGTCAAACTGTTGTTATCCAGCAGATAAATGGTATTGACACTTGGTACAGTAATATTACCCCAGCTGACCTTAGTATGTATGACTATATTGAAAAGGGAAGTTTAATAGGAGAAACAAAAAATAATAAACTTTATTTAATATTTCAGAAAAATGGAGAATTTTTAGCTTATCAAAACTATATTTAAAAAAATTAATATTCATCCACTATATTATTTTTTTCTCCTAATTTGTGTTTTAACAGCAATGTTTAAAGAAGCTTGTATTTTGACTATTTTAATAATAATTCACGAACTTGGGCATTTTTTGGTAGCTTTTATATTTCGATGGCCTATTAGTTCAATTAATTTGTATCCGTATGGCGGTTTAATTAAATTTAATGCTGGTTTTAATAAACCTATAAAAGAAGAAATAATAATAACGTTAATGGGTTCAGTTGCTCAAATTATTTTTTTTCAATGCTTAGTTTGGTGGAAGGTTAGAGATATTGAATTAATAAAAAGTTATCACTATGGTATATTGTTTTTTAATTTACTACCAATATATCCCTTAGATGGAGGTAAGTTAATTCATCTTTTTATTAGTTATTTCCTTTCTTTTAAAAAAAGTTTTAGGGCTATTTTTTGTTTATCATATGTGTATATTTTTTTTTTATTAATTTATTTATATTTAAATTTTATTTTAGAAAGATATTTATACGGGCATAATTTGAAAAAAAGAGCAATAATAAATAATGTTGATCAATTTTATCGAGATAAAGTTCATGTTATTAAACATCATGATCATTATCATACTGAAAGAGATATATTATGTGAAAAATTCGTAAAAAGCTAATATTAAGGTTGACAAATTTTTGTTTATTATGCTACAATCATATTGCTTACTTTTGGGGCATTAGCTCAGTTGGCTAGAGCGTCTGCCTTGCAAGCAGAAGGTCAACGGTTCAAATCCGTTATGCTCCACCAAAATAAGTTTTAACTGCTGAAATAGCTCAGCCTGTAGATTATTGTTAATCTTGGTATGAATTTTATTTTCAGCATATTTGTAACAGATTTGTTTTTTCTTTAAAGAAATGTTACAATAATACATAACATATGCCTGAGTGGCGGAATAGGTAGACGCACAGGACTTAAAATCCTGCGAGATTCAAACCTCGTGCCGGTTCAATTCCGGTCTTAGGCACCATTATGGAGGAATACCCAAGTCTGGCTGAAGGGATCGGTCTTGAAAACCGACAGACCGTGAAAGCGGTGCAGGGGTTCGAATCCCTTTTCCTCCGCCAAATAAATATATATCGCGGGATGGAGCAGTTTGGTAGCTCGTTGGGCTCATAACCCGAAGGTCGTTGGTTCAAATCCAGCTCCCGCAACCATTTGGTCTCGTAGTGTAGCGGTTAACACGTCTGCCTGTCACGCAGAAGATCACGGGTTCGATTCCCGCCGAGACCGCCAAAATTGGCTCTGTAGCTCAGTCGGTAGAGCAAGGGACTGAAAATCCCTGTGTCGTTGGTTCGATTCCAATCGGAGCCACCACTTAATTTTATAATAAATGCGCCCGTAGCTCAATTGGATAGAGCGCTTGACTACGGATCAAGAGGTTATGGGTTCAACTCCTGTCGGGTGCGCCAGTATTTCGGGAAGTGGCTCAACTTGGTAGAGCACTTGGTTTGGGACCATGTGGTTGCAGGTTCAAATCCTGTCTTCCCGACCATTATAAAAAATAAAACTATTCATAAGAATAGTTTTTTTATGTCTAGAACCTCTTGTCCCAAAACCATTTAGATGTATATATAATAATATTTAAATAATAATGGGATCATATAAATCACTTAAACTATCTTGGTTTATTCTAAAACCAGTTCCGTGATCATGTGTTTGACCCTTTCTTTTTCCAGCTCGAAAAACTCCTATAGTAAAATTAATATCTATTTTACCTTGTTCAATTAATTTAATAAAGGTATTAAAATCTTTTAATTTATAAAAGTTAATATCAGTATATTTATAATAATTAATATTATCACTTTTATTATATAAAACATCTACTAATGCTAGTATTTGTAATTTTCTAAGCAATTTTTCTTCTAACATTTTAAAGGTCCAAGAAGTTTGTTTATCAATAAGTCTATTATCTTTATCATAAATATTAAGAAATATCTTTTTATTTTCGTTACTTACCTCAAGTTTAAAAAAATATTTTAATCCCATTGGTAAAAGACTTATGGCATTTACTGAAATATTTAATACTTTCATGTTTTGTTTTTGAGAATCAGGGTACCCATAATTATCTCTTAATCTCTTTATTTCAAATAATCCTTCACCATCAGGTGTAGCTGTAAATAATTTAATATACGATTTTGAAAATAATTTTTTTGTTTTAATTTCAATTTCTTCAAAATCTGGTATTTCAAAACACTCTGCTCTAATTCCTAATAATTTTTCTAAAATACAACCAGCATTTACATAATTCTTTTCCCCTTGTTTTATCCAACCCATTTCCATTACTTTATTAAATCTATTATTTAATTCTATTATATTATTTGTCATAATTTTAACCTCTAATCATAATTTACTAAAAATAAATTACAAAGTAAAATGGTTAATTTTCATTTTTATCTTATTAAATAAAGATATTAATTCAGTTTTCTTAAATTAAAAATTAGAAAACAATTAATATTTAAGAATTAAAAAGCTTAAATTATATAAAATTTAAATTGTTGTAATATAATATTAAAAATGATATACTATTACAGTAAACACGATTGGGGATGATGAATAAGTGCAAGCATTTATGATTGAAATTATGAATAAATTCGGTTATTTTGGAGTATTGTTTTTAATTGCAATTGAAAACATATTTCCTCCAATTCCTTCAGAAGTAATTTTAACTTATGGAGGTTTTATGACTCAAAGACCAACCAGCACCTTAGAGATTTCAGGCGTTATTTTTTTTGCAACAATCGGATCATTAATAGGAGCTTTAATTTTATATTACATTGGTAAACTATTAAACAAAGAAACGTTAATAAAAATAATATCGAGTAAAAGTGGAAAATTACTTTGCTTAAAACCAAGAGATATTGAAAAAGCTAATGAATGGTTTGAAAATCAAGGAAATAAAACAGTGTTCTTTTGTCGTTTTATACCAATTTTAAGAAGTTTAATATCAATTCCTGCGGGTATGAGCAATATGAAATTCTCTAAATTTTTATTTTATACTATTGTTGGTTCAATAGGATGGAATGCAATTTTAGTAATAG
>JAAZHK010000071.1 GCA_012510745.1 Mycoplasmatota bacterium | reverse complement strand
GGAATTAAACTTAATTTAAATTCTTTTGACAAATAAAAAAAAATGTATTATAATTTATTTAATTTGTAAGTGCCATAGACAGTAGGTATAAAAATAAACCCTACCGAGGAAACTTGAACTTAAACATTTAAGTAATCCTTGTCTATACAAGGATTTTTTGTGGGATTTTCAAATAAAAAAAAGGAGGATTATTATGGCAAGTGAAAAAATCTTGGCAGCTAAGCAAAAAGTAATAGACGAAATCATAAATCAAATTAATGAAACGCCTAATATCGTGCTTTTTAATTATCGAGGATTAACTGATGAGCTAGCTAAAGAATTAAGAAAAGATTTAAAAGACAATAATGCTAATTACAAGGTATATAAAAATACTTTTATGATTAGAGCAATGAATGATTTGAAAATCGATATTAATGAACATTTAGTTGGGCCTAGTGCTATAGCTTATAGTAATGATCAAATAGCAGCTGTTAAAGTTTTAGCTAATTTTGCAAAAAAACATCCTGTGTTGGAATTAAAAGTCGGTATAATAGATGGCAATATTACCGATAAAGAATCATTATTTCAATTGGCGGCATTACCGTCTAGAGAAGGGTTATTAACCATGCTTGCTGCTGGAATGATTCAAATAGTAAAGGATTTATCGATATGTTTAAATCTTTATGCTGAAGAAAGGGAAAATAAATAAGGAGGATTATTATGGCAAAAATAAAGAAAGAAGATTTTATTAATTCATTAAAAGAAATGACTCTTTTAGAAATAAAAGAATTAGTTGATGGAATGAAGGAAGAGTTTGGGGTAGATCCAAGCGTTGTAGCTGTAGCTGGACCAGCTGCCGCTACTACTGAAACAGAAGAAGGACAATCTAACTTAACAGTTACATTAGTAAATGCTGGTAGCACAAAAATAAATGTAATTAAAGTAATTCGTGATATCACTGGTTTAGGATTAAAAGAATCTAAAGATATTGCTGATCAAGGTGGGGCTGTTAAAGAAAATGTTCCAGCTGAAGAAGCTAATGAAATAAAAGCGAAACTTGAAGAAGCAGGCGCTACAGTTGAATTAAAATAAAAAAGATTGCAAAAATATGATAAATGTAGTATCATATTAATACGAGAAAGGAGTTTACTATATATTTTATTATAGTAAGCTCCTTTATATTTTTAAGAGGTGATATTTTGAGTCATTACTTTACTAATGACTATTTAAAAAGCCAAATTCAAAAAAAACATGAAAATATTCTAGGAACAGAATTTGTTTTTTATGTTGATAATGGCGTTTTTGCCAAAAAAGGTGTTGATTTCGGATCTAAGTTATTACTTGAATCTGGTAAAGTAAAAAATATGTCAGGAAGAGTTTTGGATGTAGGATGTGGTTATGGAGTCATTGGTATTGTAATTGCTAAAATAACGAATAGTCAAGTCGATATGATTGATATTAATAAAAGAGCAGTTCATTTAACAAAAATAAATATTAAAAGAAATAAAATTAATAATGCTAATTGTTTTGAAAGTAATATTTATAGTAACGTAACTAAAAAATATGACTACATTATTACCAATCCTCCAATAAGAGCAGGAAAAAAGATTGTATATGAAATTTTAATGGATGCTAAAAAACATTTAGATTCTAATGGCAAATTATTATTAGTAGTTAGAAAAGAACAGGGTGCTAAATCGTTAATAAACGACTTAAGTAAAGTATATAATATTAATATTGTGACAAAAAAGAAAAACTTTTTTGTTATAGAATGTATTTTATAATTGACATGTTGCTAAATTTATGGTAATAATATACATTGGTGACGTATTAGTAAAATATGTTCTTTGATTTTAAAATATAGTATAGGGGTGAAATTAGTGGCTTATAAAATAATTAATTGTGGTGACCACCGTCAAAGAAGAAGTTTTTCTAAAATCAGAAATACTTATGAACTTAGGGATTTGTTAGAAATACAAAAAAAATCTTATCAATGGTTTGTGGATACGGGTATAAAAGAAGTTTTTGAAGAAATATTTCCAGTTGAAAACTTTTCTGGAACTTTATCATTAGAATTTGGTGATTATCGTTTTGAAGAACCAAGGTATTCTGTTAAAGAAAGTAAAGATCGTGAAACGACATATGCTACACCTTTAAAAGTAGAAGTAAGGTTATTTAATAATGAAACTGGTGAAGTTAAAGAACAAGAAATATTTTTAGGTGATATGCCTGTTATGACAGAAAGTGGAACTTTTATAATTAATGGAGCCGAAAGAGTTATTGTATCACAATTGGTAAGATCACCAAGTGTGTATTTTAATCGTGAAATAGATAAAAATGGTCGTCTAGTTATTACTTCGCAAGTGATTCCTACAAGAGGAACATGGCTAGAGTTTGAAACAGATGCAAGAGATGTTTTATATGTCAGAATAGATAGAACTAGAAAAGTAACGTTAACAACATTGTTGCGTACTTTTGGTTTGTCTAATAATGAAGATATTATTAAATTATTTGGTAATAACAAGTATATAGAAAATACTTTGGCAAAAGATTCAACTCGAAATACCGATGAAGCTTTAATTGAAATATATGAAAAATTAAGACCCGGTGAGCCGGCTACTTTAGACAGCTCAAAAAATCAAATTATTACTAGATTTTTCGATAAATTCAGATATGATTTGGCAAAAGTAGGGCGTTATAAATTTAATCGTAAATTAAATGTTTTAGATCGTTTACTAGATCAAACTTTAGCAGAAGATATAAAAATTAATAATAAAATAATTGTATCTAAGGACACAGTTGTAAATAAAGAAGTAATGGAAATTCTAAAACCAATATTTGCTGAAGGTTATGGAGTTAAAAAAGTAACTATTAATAAGGAATTAGATACTTACGATAATATTCAAAAAATCAAAATTTATAATCCAAATAACCGAAAAGAAAAGATTACTATAATTGGTAATGACCAAAATTTAACAGTTAAACGCTTAACTATTTCAGATGTTTATGCTGCAGTTTCTTATTATCTAAATTTGCTAGAAGGTGTGGGTAATATTGATGAAATTGATCATTTAGGCAATAGACGTGTTCGTCAAGTAGGAGAACTGTTACAAAATCAATTTAGAATTGGTGTTTCTAGAATGGAAAGAGTCATTCGTGAAAGAATGACAACTCAAGAAATAGATGAAGTAACACCTAAAACTTTAATTAATATAAGACCAGTAACAGCTATTATGAAAGAATTTTTTGGTAGTAGTCAGTTATCACAATTTATGGATCAAACTAATCCGATTGCTGAATTAACAAACAAAAGACGTTTGTCGGCTTTAGGACCAGGAGGTTTATCAAGAGATAGAGTTGGTATGGAAGTACGTGATGTTAATGCATCGCATTATGGCCGTATTTGTCCAATTGAATCACCAGAGGGTCCTAATATTGGTTTAATTACATCGTTAGCTAGTTATGCTAAAATTGATGAATATGGATTCATTAAAACTCCATATAGAAAAGTTATTAATTCTAAAATAACTAATGAAGTTGAATATTTTACTGCCGATGAGGAAGAGGAATTAATTATTTCTCAAGCTACTGTTAATACAGATGATAATAATAATATTACTGATAAAGAAGTATCTGCGCGATATAAAGGAGAAAATATTATCATAGATTCTAGCAAAGTTGATTATATTGATGTATCTCCTCAAGAAGTAGTTTCTATTACAACTAGTATTATTCCGTTCTTAGAACATGATGATGCGACTCGTGCTTTAATGGGCGCTAATATGCAACGTCAATCAGTGCCTTTATTAAAATCAGAGGCACCTTATATAGGAACTGGTGTTGAATACATAGCAGCTAAGGATAGTGGTGCAGTAATAGTTGCTAAAGCAGACGGTATTGTTGAATATATTGATGCTAGAAAAGTTATTGTTAAAAATAAAACAGGTAAGGATACTTATCATTTATCGAATTTTGAACTTTCGAATTCTGATACAGCTTTACTTCATAGACCAATTGTTAAAGTTGGCGATAAGGTAGTTTGTGATAAAACGATTATTGCAGATGGACCTTCAACTGATAAGGGGGAATTGGCTTTAGGTAAAAATGTTTTAGTTGCTTTTATGACTTTTGATGGATATAACTATGAGGATGCTGTTGTTTTAAACGAAAGATTAGTTAAAGACGATGTATATACTTCAATTCATTTAGAAGATTATCAAATGCAATGTCGAGAAACTAAATTAGGACCTGAGGAAATAACCAGGGATATTCCTAATGTAAGTGAGGAGACGAGAAAAAATCTAGATGAAAATGGTATCGTAATTATTGGAACTGAAGTAAAAGAAGGCGATATTTTAGTTGGAAAAGTAACACCTAAAGGAATGGCTGAACTTACGAGTGAAGAAAAACTATTACATGCTATATTTGGTGAAAAAACAAGAGAAGTTCGTGATACCTCATTAAGAGTACCTCATGGTGGAGATGGGATAGTTCATGATGTTAAAATATACTCACGAAAAGAAAATGATGAGTTACCAGCTGGTGTTAGTAAAGTAATTAGAGTTTATATTGCTCAAAAACGTAAAATTCAAGTTGGAGATAAAATGGCAGGACGTCATGGTAATAAAGGAGTTACTTCTTTAATCTTGCCAGAAGAGGATATGCCTTATTTACCAGATGGTCGCTCTATCGATATGATTCTTAATCCTCAAGGGGTTCCATCTCGTATGAATATAGGTCAAGTTTTAGAGCTACATTTAGGTATGGCGGCTAAAGAATTAGGAGTATATATTGCTACTCCAGTATTCGATGGTGCTAAATTAGATGATATAAAGGAAACGATGATTGAGGCAGGGCTTAAAGAAGATGGAAAAGTTGATTTATATAATGGGCGAACTGGAGAAAAATATGAAAACCGTGTTGCAGTAGGCGTTATGTATATGATTAAATTACATCATATGGTAGATGATAAATTACATGCTAGAAGTACAGGTCCTTATTCTTTAGTAACTCAACAACCTCTTGGAGGAAAAGCACAATTTGGAGGACAAAGGTTTGGGGAGATGGAAGTTTGGGCTCTATATGCTTATGGTGCAGCCCATACTTTACAAGAAATGATGACTATTAAATCAGATGATGTCATTGGTCGTGTTAAAGTGTATGAAGCATTAGTTAAGGGCAATCAAATTCATCAAGCAGGCATTCCAGAGTCATTTAGAGTATTGTTAAAGGAATTTCAAGCATTAGGTTTAAATATTTCTATTATTAATGACGAGGGTGTTGAACTTGACATGAAAGAGATAGAAGAAAACGAATATAAAGAAGATATAAAAGTTTCTATAGAAGAGCTAGAAGAATCTCCGTTTGAAAAAGAAGCATTATCAAATGACGAAAAGTTAGATGAAAGTAATGATTTTGATCAAGATGATGATGATACAGAACTCGGCTTTGAAACGGAAGGAGATGATAACTAATGATACAAGTGGATAAATTTGAAGCTTTAAAAATTGGTATAGCATCACCTGAAAAGATAAGAGAATGGTCATATGGTGAGGTAAAAAAACCAGAAACTATTAATTATCGTACTTTGAAACCTGAAAAAGATGGTCTATTTTGTGAAAAGATATTTGGTCCAACTAAAGATTTTGAATGTTCTTGTGGTAAATATAAAAGAGTAAGATATAAAAATATTGTTTGTGATCGATGTGGAGTTGAAGTAACTCGTTCTAAAGTTAGAAGAGAAAGAATGGGTCATATTGAATTGGCTACTCCTGTTTCTCATATTTGGTTTTTTAAAGGAGTTCCTTCTCGCATGGGCTTATTATTAGATATGAGTCCGAGGGATTTAGAAGAAGTTTTATACTTTGTATCTTATGTTGTAATTGATAAAGGTATTGCTCCATTAGAAAATAAGCAGACATTATCAGAAAAAGAATATCGCCAATATTATGAAAAATATGGCAGTGGCTTTAAAGTTGGAATGGGCGCTGAAGCGATAAAAGAATTACTAAAACAAGTTGATTTGGATAAAGAATTAGAAGAAATAGAAAAAGAATTAGAAACTGCTCAAAGTCAAAAAAGAATACGTTTAGTAAAACGTATTGATGTATTAGATGCTTTTAAAAAATCAGGTAATAAGCCTGAGTGGATGATTATGGATACTATTCCAGTTATTCCACCAGAACTTCGACCAATGATTGAATTGGATGGGGGCCGCTTTGCAACTAGTGATTTAAATGATTTATATAGACGAGTTATTAATCGTAACAATCGTTTAAAAAAACTTATAGATTTAGGCGCGCCTAGTATTATAATTCAAAATGAAAAACGTATGTTACAAGAAGCAGTTGACGCGTTACTTGACAATGGAAGACGTGGAAGAAGTGTAACAGGTGCTGGAAACCGTCCTTTAAAATCACTTTCTAGTATGTTAAAAGGAAAACAAGGTAGATTTAGACAAAACTTATTAGGTAAGAGGGTAGATTATTCTGGTCGATCAGTTATTGTTGTTGGACCGAATTTAAAAATGTATCAATGTGGTTTACCTAAAGAAATGGCGCTTGAATTATTTAAACCCCATGTTATAAATGGTTTAGTAAAACGAGATATAGCTCATAATATAAAAGCCGCTAAAAGGTTAATTGATAATCGTGATCCTTTGGTTTGGGATATAGTTGAAGATGTTATAAAAGAACATCCTGTATTATTAAATAGAGCTCCGACTTTACATCGATTAGGAATTCAAGCATTCGAACCGGTTTTAATAGGTGGTAAGGCTATTAGATTACATCCATTAGTTTGTCCAGCTTTTAATGCCGATTTTGATGGAGATCAAATGGCAGTTCATGTGCCGGTTTCAGAAGAAGCCCAAGCAGAGGCAAGATTATTAATGTTAGGTGCTAATAATATTTTACATCCTAAATCAGGAGATCCAATAGTTACCCCTAGTCAAGATATGGTTTTAGGAAACTATTACTTGACTATGGAAAAAACAAACTTATCCGATGAAGGAAGGGCTTTCAAAAATTCTAATGAAGCTATTATGGCATATGAAAGAAAGGAAATAACTCTGCATACTAGAATAGTTGTGCCAGTAGATTCTTTTAAATATAAATTATTTACAGATAATCAAAAAGGTAAATATCTAGTTACAACTGTAGGTAAATTAATATTTAATGAAATATTACCAGATTCGTTTCCTTACATTAATGAACCAACTGATGAGAATATTCAAAAAATAACGCCAAATAAATTTTTCTTAGATCAAGGTGTAAATATTCCTCAAGAAATAGCTAAAATGCCTTTAATAAATCCTTTTATTAAAAGTCATTTAGAAAAAATTATAGCACAAATATTTAAACGTTATAAGACAACCGAGACTTCTATTATGCTAGATAAATTAAAAGATTTGGGTTTTAAATATTCTACTATAGCTGGTGTGACTGTATCAATATTTGATATTAAACTAAGTGAAAATAAAGAAAAATACATTGCAGAAGGACAACAACAAGTAAATAATATTAATTCTCATTTTAAGAGAGGTCTAATTACAGAAGAGGAAAGATATACTAATGTATTAAAAACTTGGTATGATATTAAAGATAAAATCCAAAAAGATTTAGAAGTGTATGCAAAAGAAGATTTGGATAATCCGATTTTTATGATGATAAATTCTAAAGCTAGAGGTAATATATCAAACTTTACTCAGTTAGCAGGAATGCGAGGATTGATGCAAAAACCTAATGGAGATCCAATAGAAATTCCTGTTATTGCATCCTTTAAAGAAGGATTATCAGTATCAGAATTCTTTTTATCAACGCATAGCTCTAGAAAAGGAACTGCCGATACAGCTTTAAAAACAGCTGATTCAGGTTATTTAACAAGACGTTTAGTTGATGTGAGTCAAGATATAATTGTTAAGGAAGATGATTGCGGAACTGATGTTGGTGTAGAGGTTAAAGAAATTATTAATGAAAAGAACGGTACTACTATTGAAAAACTATATGATCGAATTGTTGGTCGTTATACTAATAAGAAAATACTTCATCCTGAAACAAAGGAAGTAATTATCAATAAATTAGAACTTATTAATGAATCAATAGCCGAAAAAATTATTGCAGCTGGAATAAAAGAAGTTGAAATTAGAAATATTTTAACTTGTAATACAATTAATGGTGTATGTCAAAAATGCTATGGTCGAAATTTAGCAACAGGTAATATTGTTGAGATTGGCGAGGCAATCGGTATTATGGCTGCACAATCAATAGGAGAACCAGGTACACAGTTAACTATGAGAACCTTTCATACTGGCGGAGTAGCAGGTGGTGAAGATATAACTCAAGGTTTACCGCGTGTTCAAGAATTATTTGAAGCACGAAGCCCAAAAGGTAAATCAACAATAGCAGAAATCAATGGTAAAATAACTGCGATTGAAGAAGAATCAGGTAAATTTAAAATAAGTGTTTCTAATGAATTAGAAACAAAAGAACATATATCTAACTATGGTGTTAAATTAAGAGTTAATCTTAAAGATGAGGTAGCAGCAGGTGATAAGTTAACTGAAGGAGTTATTAGTCCTAAAGAACTATTAGCTGTTACAGACCCAATAGTTACTCAAGAATACATATTAAAAGAAGTTCAACATGTATATCGATCTCAAGGTGTTGATATAAGTGATAAACATATTGAGGTTATTGCTAGAAGAATGATTTCAAAAATGCGTATACTGGAGGCGGGAGATACTAATTTCTTAACAGGATCGCTAGTTAATTATCATGACTTTACAGAAATTAATAAACAAATAATTATTCAAGGAAAAATTCCGGCGATTGGAAAACCTATTTTATTAGGTATTACAAAAGCAGCCTTAGAAACAGATTCGTTCTTATCAGCTGCTTCGTTTCAAGAAACAACGAGAATATTAACCGACGCTGCTATTAAAGGAAAAATTGATAGACTTCAAGGGTTAAAAGAAAATGTAATAATAGGTAAATTAATTCCAGCAGGAACGGGAATAAAACAATATCGCGATGTAGAATTCGATTTAAAAAAACAGTTTATAGATGAAGAACCACTTGAAAAGTTTGAAGAAGAATTTATGTAATAATAAAAAAAGAATTATATGGTATTTTATAAAATCTATAATTCTTTTTATTTTTTTAATATTTTATTTTTGTTTTTAATAATTTTAAAAACTTTATACATAAAATCATTTATAATTAAATTAAATTCTCCTATATATTCAAATGCTGAAGCATTAAAATCTAATTTAGATTCGTTAAGTCCATATAATTTATTTTTATGAGAAAAGATTCCTGTTATTGCATTTAAATTAAAATATTTGTAATTAGTTTGGATATATTTATCAATAACGTGCCATTTTAATAAATAATTACAATTAAACCTACCAAATTTGGCATCATGTCCTTCTATTAATAAATTTATAGTATTAGCGTGTTTTATAAATATTCCACCACCTATAATTATGCCTTCTGGGTGTTCAGTAGCTAATTTGGTAGCAGTTATTAATTCTTTTTTATATTTGTTTAATAATTTATCAGAATTTATTTTTTTATTTATGTTTTTGTTATTATTCTTATGTATTAAGTTTTCATTAAGGCGTTCATTATTCAATAATTCTTGTTCATAAATAATCTTAGCGTTTTTTAAGGACTCATTTGTATTTAAAAAACAATAATATGTTTCCAGTAAATCTTTAAAATTATTTTTCATTAAATTATAATATTTTAGGTTACGGCGATGATATTTAATTTTGAAATATTCATAAATCTTTTCAATATTGTTTTCTTTATCCTGAAAAATTTCAACGCCCATTCGAGCGGCTTTCCTAATTTTTTGACGATTCTTTTTATTGATTTGATTAAATAAAGATGAACTATCATTTTTATATTCAATAAAGGCATTCCATCTTGGTTTTAATGTTTCAAAATAATTGTTAAAACCATAATGAGTATAATTATTTAACTTTAAAGAATTTAATATTTCGTTAATATTATTATTAACGGCAATAATCTCACCTTTTTTATTTCTTTTAGTACAGGGAATTGGTGGGTCAATTGTAATAAATAAAAAATTTTGTTTTACTAATATCTTTTTTAACTCTTTAGTAAATTCTGCTAATTGCTTGGGATCTTTATAATCCATTAAAAATCCTCTAGGGGCATAAGCATATTTAAAATTAAAAAAGACTTTCTTAAATAAGATTAATGAAGCACCTATCATGTTGTTGTTATCATCTAGAAAACCTAGATAATTTGGAACAAAACCAAAATGACTCATAACCTCGCCATAATTTGAAGTTTGATAAAAAGTGCTATAAGGATGTTGTAATCCAAAAGCATCAAATTTGACTTTAGTAATTGTTATTATTTTCATGAGGCCCTCCAATTAACATTATATCATAAGTTCATTGATAGTAATAATAAAATATTGTATAATTATATTATAAACTTTGGAGGATATATTATGAAAATAAAGAATATTAAAGCTAGAGAAATATTAGATTCAAGAGGCAATCCAACAATAGAAGTAGATGTTATTTTAAAAAATGGAGTAATAGGAAGAGCAAGCGTCCCAAGTGGAGCATCAGTCGGTATAAATGAAGCTTTAGAACTTCGAGATTTAGAAGATCGTTATTTAGGTAAAGGAGTTAAAAAAGCTGTTGATAACGTTAATAATATTATTTCAAAGTATTTAATAGGAACAAATATTAGTAAACAAAAGGAAATCGATCGGAAATTAATTGATTTAGATGGAACTAGTAATAAAAGTAATTTAGGGGCCAATGCTTTAATAGGGGTTTCTTTAGCTTGTTTAAAAGCCGCTAGCCGACATTATCAAAAACCTTTATATAAATATATTGGAGATGGAAAGGAAATGCCCTATCCTATGATGAATATCATTAATGGTGGATTTCATGCTGATAATAGGTTGTTTTTCCAAGAATTTATGATTGTACCTAAGCAAGATGATTTTAAAGAAAGAATAAGAGCTGGTGTAGAAATATTTCATAATTTAAAAGAGCTATTAAAAGAAAAAGGATATAATACAAATGTTGGTGATGAAGGTGGTTTTGCTCCTAATTTAAAAACAACAGAAGAAGCTTTAGAATTAATAATATTAGCTATTAAAAAAGCTGGTTATATACCTGGGGAAAATATAATGTTAGCACTTGATGTAGCCGCTAGTACCTTCTTTAATGAAAAAAGTAAATTATATGAATTTGAAAATAAAAAATACACAACAGAAGAAATGATTAATTATTATGTAAATTTAGTTGAAAAATATCCTATTATTTCAATTGAAGATGGTTTAGAAGAAACAGATTTTTTAGGTTTTGCTAAATTAACTGAATCAATTGGTTCTAAAGTACAAATAGTTGGAGATGATTTGTTTGTAACTAATAAAGAATTATTACAAAAAGGAATAGATATGAAAGCTTGTAATGCAATTTTAATTAAAGTTAATCAAGTAGGGACTATTACAGAAACTTTAGAAACAATTGATTTAGCTAAAAATAATGGTTATAAAACAATCATATCTCACCGAAGTGGTGAAACAGAGGAAACCTTTATCGCTGATTTGGCTGTTGGCTTAAATTTAGGCCAAATAAAAACTGGTTCTTTATCAAGAACAGATAGAAATGCAAAATATAATCAATTACTTAGAATTAAAGAAGAATTAGATGACTAACTGTACAAAATAAATATTTTATGATAAAATAAATCTGAATATGGAGGCATATAATGAAAACTTTTTTGTTAATAGTATCAATTTTATTGATTATGATTGTTTTATTACAAAGTAATAAAGCCGAAGCAGCTTCACAAATAATTTCTGGAGGAAATTCGGATTTATTTGCACAAAGAAAAGAAAGAGGAACTGAACTACTAATTAGTCGTATAACAATGATTTTAGGTTTTTTATTCTTTTTTTCTTGTTTAATTATGACTTTTATTTAATTAGGGCTAACAAAAATGCTCTTTTTATTTTATAATAATAGTGAGGAAGATGTTAAAATGGAAGAAAAAATAATTGAAGTTTTAAAAAAAGCCAATAAAGCCTTATCAGTTATCGAAATAAACGATTTATTAGGCTATACTGAAATAGAAGAATTAAATATATTAAATCAAAAATTACAGGTATTAAGTAATAACTATGCTATATATCATTCATCAAAAGATAAATATTTGTTATTTGAAAATAGTCATTTAAAAAAGGGGATTCTTAATGTTAATAAAAAAGGAAACGGATTTGTAATAATTGATGGAGAAGAACCAGATGTTTTTATTTCATTTAGAAATCTTAATGGAGCTTTAAATGGAGATAATGTTATTGCAGAAATTATTAAAGAGGATGAAGGACGAATTTTAAAAATTGTTAAAAGAGGTAACGAGACGTTAGTAGGTAAAGTAGTAATTAAAAAAAGCAAAGTATATGTTTATCCAGACGATCATAAAATTGATATTAAGATTTTATTAAAAGATACTAAAGGTTTAGTTGAAGGCCATAAAGTGTTAGTTAAGTTAAATAAAAGAATTGATGCTAAAACCTTTACTGGAGATATTGTAAAATTAATTGGTCATATTAATGATCCGGGGGTGGATATATTATCAATTGTTTATAAATATAATATTAATGTTGATTTTAATGATGAAATAATTGAAGAATTAAATAGTATTCCTGATAAAGTATTATCAGAAGAGATTGATGTTCGAAAAGATTTAAGAAATGAAATTATTTTTACTATAGATGGTGAAGATACTAAAGATATTGATGATGCTATTTCTGTTGAAAGATTAGTTGATGGTAATTATAAGTTAGGCGTTCATATAGCAGATGTATCATATTACGTAAAAGAAGGATCTGCACTTGACAAGGAGGCTTTAGATAGAGGAACAAGTGTATACTTGATTGATTCTGTTATACCCATGTTACCTCATCAATTATCTAATGGTATTTGTTCTCTAAATCCAGGCGAAGATCGATTATGTATGTCATGTGAAATGATTATTAATGAAAAAGGGCAAGTTATAGATTATGAAATAAGCCCAAGTATTATAAATTCAAAGAAAAAAATGACTTATACAGCTGTTAATCAATTTTTAGAAAACAAGATTATTCCTGAGGGCTATGAATCTTTTATTGATCATTTAGAAATAATGAAAAATTTGGCTGATGTTTTAAGAGGTGACAAATTAAAACGTGGTTCTTTAGATTTTGATACAGATGAAGTTAAAATTCTTGTTGATGAAAAAGGAATTCCTTATGAAATAACTTTGAGAAATATTGGTGCAGCGGAAAATATAATCGAGGATTTTATGATTGCAGCTAACGAATGTGTTGCTACTCATGTTTTTATGATGGATTTACCTTTTATTTATCGTGTTCATGATTCTCCTAAAGAACAAAATATTAAAGACTTTTTAACATTTTTAGGAACTCTTGGATATGTTTATAAAGATAATTTAAAAAAAATAGATCCAATAAATATTCAGGGATTATTAGATTTTGTAAAAAACAAGGATGAAGCTAAAATTTTAATAAATCTATTACTTAGAAAAATGCGCAAAGCTGACTATCGCAAAGAAAATTTAGGACATTTTGGTTTAGCTAGTAAATGTTATACTCATTTCACTGCTCCTATTAGAAGATATCCAGATATTACGGTTCATCGTTTATTAAGAACTTATTTTATTGATAAAAAATTAAATATGGATACGATTAATTATTTAGAAAAAAAGCTTGCTTATATTAGTGAACACTCTTCAAAAAAAGAACAATCTTCTGTTGAATGTGAAAGAGAAGTTGAAGCTATGAAAATGGCAGAGTATATGGAACAACATATTGGTAAAACATATCAGGGAATGATTTCAGGAGTAACAAACTTCGGTTTATTTATTCAATTAGAAAACCTAATTGAGGGACTTGTTTCAATTAATAATATGGAAGGTTATTTTCGTTATGATGAACATTCTTTATCATTGATTGGAGAAAGAAACAAAAACCGGTATACTATTGGTGATAAAGTTTTAGTAAAATTAATAAGGGCTTCTAAAACAGAACGTGAAATAGATTTTGTAATAGTGAAAGGAAAAGATTGAAATGATAAAAAAAAGAAAAATTAAGAAAAAAGTTTTTACATTTTGTCTGCTTTTTATATTATATTTGGTTTCTATTTTAAGTTTAGGAAATTATCTGCTAAGTAGAGAAGTTCCTAAAATCCCAAAATTAAAAGAAGAGATAAAAGAAAATTATCCTAAATATTATCAAGCATCAATGATTGCAACGGGCGATGCTTTGTTACATCAAGCAGTTTATAATGATGCTTCAAATGGTGATGGCACTTATAATTTCTTAAAACAAATGGAATTAATAAAACCTTTAATTAAAAATTATGATTTAGCTTTTTATAATCAGGAATCAATTATTGGAGGAAAAAGTTTAGGTTTATCTACATATCCTCGTTTTAATTCTCCTGATGAAATAGGTGATTGCATGGTCGGTTTAGGGTTTAATATGGTTTCCTTAGCTAATAATCATACTTTAGATAAAAACGAAGAAGGAGTTTTATATTCAACTGCATATTGGAAAACAAAAGATGTTTTAACAGCTGGTTCTTATAATAGTTGGGAAGACAGAGAAGAAGTTAGAATAAAAGAAAAGAATAATATTAAATATACCTTATTATCCTATACTACGACAACTAATGGTTTGCTACCCCCTAAAGGAAAAGAATATTTAACTAATATTTACAGTGATGAAAAAGCTAAAGAAGATATTGAAAAATTAAGAAACAAAGTAGATCTTTTAATTGTTTCAATGCATTGGGGTTCTGAATACACGCATGTTCCAACAAGCGAACAAACGAAAATAGCCAATTATCTTGCTAGTTTAGGAGTTGATCTAATTATTGGTCATCATCCTCATGTTTTACAACCTATTCAATATATTGATAATACATTAGTATTTTATTCTTTGGGAAACTATATATCTGCACAAGAAGGAATTGAACGTTTAACTGGGGTATTAGTTTCGTTTAATATAACCAAACAAATAAATGAAGATCAATCTTCATCAATATCTTTTAGCGATATAAAAGCCGATTTAATATATACTAAATACAGCAATTGGAGAAATTTTAAAGTTTATCCATATGCTGAATTGAATGATGATATACTTTATAGTTATCAAAAACACTATGATAAATATAAAAGTATTTTGATGGAATATGACAATACTATTCAAGTAACAAGTTTGGAGTAAAAAATGGAAATATTAAATAGAAAAGCTAGATATAATTATTTTATTGAAGAAGAGTATGAATGTGGTATTTCATTAAAGGGAACTGAAGTTAAATCAATCAGAAAAGGAACAGCTAATATTAAAGATAGTTACGCAATAGTTAAAAATAATGAAATAATTTTATTAAATATGTATATATCGCATTATAATAAGGGAAATATATTTAATCATGAAGAAACAAGAAATAGGAGATTACTCTTACATAAAAAGGAAATAAAAAAGATAAGTTCAAAAATTGAATTAGAAGGATATACCTTGATTCCTTTAAAAATATATTTTGTAAGAAATAAAGTAAAAGTTTTACTTGGTTTATGTAAAGGCAAAAAGACATATGACAAAAGAGAAACAATAAAAGCAAGAGATTTAAAAAGAGATATTGAAAAAACGATTAAAGAAAGATAGGATTGAAAAAACCTGTCTTTTATGCTATAATGCAGTACATGGGGCTGATATGGCTTCGACGGATTTAATAAAATATAAATGGCAAGTCGTAGGCATACGTTAAATGCAAACAAATTTAACTGGAAACAGAAATCAATTAGCTTTTGCTTAATAAACAGGCATAGCGCTTCTTATATTTTCTTACCTGTGGAAAATATTTGAGGCTTATTTATACAGGTTATATTTCTTTTTTGTTTAGGGAAAGAAAAGAATAATACTAAACTAATTATATAATTATTTGTTAATTAATTATTTATATAATAAAAAGAGTAATTAACTAAACTTGTAGAAATTTATATATATAGTTATTTTCGGACAGGGGTTCAATTCCCCTCAGCTCCACCAAAATTATAAAATTTAATCTTTATAAAAATTATTTGGTTTTTAGGTTAAGACAAAAATGTATATTATAATATTCTGTAAAAAAAAGTTAAGAATTAAGTTAGCATATTATTTCACTACAAAAAATCATATAGAACAATTAGAATTTTACTTTAATTCATAAATAGTGTTTGTATTTAATACTATTTATTGAGGTGTAATTTGTGGAAGATGCCAATATGTATAAAAGTGATTTGCCGTATCCTGAAATAAAAGTTAATGCTCCTAATCGACAGTATGCTTTGTTATTAAGAGATGATTATGCAGGCCTAGTAAGTGAAATAACAGCTATTAATCAATATTTATATCATTATTTTGATAATAAAGACCAATGCAAAGAAATAGCACTAAAACTAGAAAAAATTGCTATTGTTGAAATGCATCATATGGAAATATTGGCAGAACTAATAACTTTGTTAGGAGAAAAGCCTGTATATTTTTCTAATAATACTTTCTGGAATGGTAGTTTCGTTGATTATGGAAATAATTTATTAGATCAATTGTATAGCGATTTACAGGCTGAATTAAAAGCTATTGAAAACTATAATTATCATATTAAGATAATAAAAGATCCAAATATTAAAAAAATATTAGAAAGAATAGTAATAGATGAAAAAATTCATGTAAAAATATTTACAGATTTAATTAACTCATTAAGTGTTATTAATTGAAAAAGACTTGCTAGAAGTCTTTTTTTGTTGCCAATTTTTATTTTTAAAATAAAATATGAAAAAGGTTAAAAAGAAAAGAGGAAATAGTTTGATAGGTTCAAAAAAGTTAGATAAACTTTTGGCTACTTCCCCAAAGATTTATTTTGATGATAATTCTAAAATAATATTAATGAGTGATTGTCACAGAGGGAATGGTACGTGGTCAGACGATTTTTTTAAAAATCGAAATATTTTTAAAGCAGCTTTAAATTATTATTATAATAATAATTATATTTATATTGAACTTGGTGATGGTGATGAATTATGGGAAAACAAAGATATGAAAGATATTGTGGATGAATATCCCGATCTCTTTCAATTGTTAATAAAATTTCATAAGGCAAATAGATTATATTTAATTTATGGTAATCATGATAGAATTAAGAAAAAACAATTCTTTTTTAGAGATATTAATAGTTATGAGGGACTTGTTTTAAGACACTTATATAGAAAACGAAATATTTTATTAATACACGGTCATCAAACAGATTTTTTAAATTATCGTTTATGGCCTATTAATCAATTTCTAGTAAG
>JAAZHK010000070.1 GCA_012510745.1 Mycoplasmatota bacterium | reverse complement strand
CCATATCCTGTTTGCTTAGCCATTTTTAAAGCACTTTTTATTTGATCGTATTCCTTTTTTGCCTCATTATAAGATTGGAATAAAGATAACAATTCGGCTTTATTTCTAACATCTATCTTTATAATATCTTTTAATACTTCATTATATAAGTCGCCTGGAGCATATAGAGTTATAGTTATCTCACCCTTAGAAGTATTAACATCACTTAAAATAGCTTTAGTTATATACGGAGAATCCTTAAAATGATCTGTAATATTAGCAACATCCCTTAATTTATCAATTTCAATAACACTTTCTCTGATTTTTTCAATATAAACCTTTTTAATTGGATGATCATGATTTAAAATAGCTATCCATTCTGGCATGTTAACCTTTACTTCTAAAACCGGAAACTCATACAATGCTTCTCTTAAAATATCATAAATATCTTTTTCATTCATATTCTCAACATTCATAGGAATAACTGGGACTTGATATTCTGCCTGTAAATTTTCTCCTAACTTCATAGTATCTGGCAACATTGGATGTGTCGAATTTAATATAACAATAAATGGTTTTCCTATTTCTTTTAATTCAGATATAACACGACCTTCTGCTTCAATATAATCACTTCGATTAAACTCACCTATTGAACCATCAGTAGCAATGACAATACCAATAGTGGAATGATCTTTAATAACTTTTTCTGTTCCAATTTCTGCAGCTTCAATAAAAGGTATTTCTTCTTCATACCATGGTGTTTTAACCATTCTCGGACCGTTTTCATCTTCGGTTCCTTTTGCATTATTAATTACATATCCAACACAGTCTATAAGTCTAATATTGCAAGAAAAATCATCAATGTTAATTTTTGCTGCTTGATTAGGTACGAATTTAGGTTCAATTGTCATAATTGTTTTTCCTTGAGCACTTTGTGGTATTTCATCTAATGCTCTTTTCTTTTCATATTCATCTGTAATATTGGGAACAACTAAATTTTCAATTACTTTTTTTATAAAAGTACTTTTTCCTGTTCTAACCGCCCCAACTACGCCTAAATAGACATCTCCTCCTGCTCTTTCTGCGATGTTTCTAATAATTTCTTGTTTTTCCATATATTCACTCTCTTCTCTTTATTTCATTTAACCTTATGTCATAAATTACTAATATATGAAAAAAAATCACTAAAAGTGATTTTATATTTAAATATTACATTTGCCTATTGCCAGTAGTATAGCCAAAATAATTATCTACCATCCCATATAGTTCTTTAAATTTAGGGTATTCTTCATAGGCTTTTTTATCTAGGCCTGTTCTATTAATGTGATCATCTATAAAACACGATGCAACTGTACTACAAACTTTAGGATCAGTTGATATAATATTTAATACATTATTAATATTCTGATTCATGCTTTGATGATGATTATCAAACATTTTAGTTATAGGTTCTAAATCAAAAGAATAGCCCGATACTGGAGATAATTTCTGAGCGTCTAAAGCAGCGTGAACAATTAAATGTTGAGCCATTGCTTTAAGCATATCTTCTCTACCTATTGATAAAAAATCTTCTCTAAGATCACCTTGTCTAGTCATTCCGGAATGAGAATTATTAAAAATCAATACACTAATACCATTGGCTAAAGGATTTGGATTTTTAGGATCTACAACACCTGTAGCCTGCAATTTTTGATTATATTCTTTAAATTTCTCTGCTATATAGAAATAATCCATATTATCACCTCTATTTAATTATATATTATATTTCAAAGTATATTTCAATAAAAAGAATAAATATCTTTTTTATCGTAAAATTATGTCAAAACATACGATCTAAGTTGTTAGGAACTTTATCATTTAGAATAGCACTTACTATTTTATCTTCTTTCTCTTTAGATACCTCTTTGCCTGCTATTTCTGATATCTCTTTAACAACATCTCTTAAAACTTCCTCATCTTTCATATCCGATTTTTGAATTTTACTTGCCAACGAAAGTATTGTATCCTTATTAACCTTTGTCTTTTTTTCTACCTTTTTAAAAAAAGAATCGCTTATTGTCATATAAAACCTCCTAATTAATTATATGTAAGAGGTTATATTTGGTTATTCATCACCAGATCTATTTTTAAATTTTATTTGAATTGGAGTTCCTTCAAGATTAAAATTAGCTCTTATTTGGTTTTCTAAATATCTTTCATAAGAAAAATGAACAAGTCCTTTGTTATTAACATGAAAAGTAAATTGAGGAGGTTTTATGCCTGATTGATTAACAAAAAATATTTTTAAGCGCTTGCCTTTATATGTCGGGGGCAATGTTAGTTGGTAAGCATCATTAATAATATTATTTAAAACACTAGTTTTTATCTCTCGAATAATATTTTCGCATACTTTTAACACTTCAGGCATTAGTGTATGAATTCGTTTTTTAGTTAAAGATGATAAAAAGACAACGGGTGCATAAGTTGCAAATTGAAACTCTGCACGGATTAGTTTTTCATATTCAGTTATACTGTTATCTTTAACTAAATCCCACTTATTAACTACAATAATTAAACCCTTACCTTCTTTAAGAGCATAACCTGCTATATGTTTATCATGTTCCACAATTCCTGTTTCTCCATCAATAACAAGTATACAAATATCACTTCTAGTAATCGATTTATAACTTCTAAGCGAGCTATATTTTTCTATAGTTTCAAATATTTTACCTCTTTTGCGCATCCCAGCTGTATCTATTAAAACAAATTCATGATTTTCATATTTAAAAGGAGTATCAATAGCATCTCTAGTTGTACCTGCTATATCGCTAACAATAACTCTTTCCTCATTTAATAGTGCATTAACAAGACTACTTTTACCTACATTTGGCCT
>JAAZHK010000069.1 GCA_012510745.1 Mycoplasmatota bacterium | reverse complement strand
TTCAATATTCCAGTTACTGTAAGTGGACTTACCAATGTAACCCAAATCGCAGCCGGAAGATTCCATACATTAGCTCTCCTAGAAGATGGTACAGTAAGAACATGGGGAAAAAATGGTAATGGTGAACTTGGAAATGGTAGTACAACAAACGGCAGTATTCCAGTTACTGTAACGGGACTTACCAATGTAAAACAAATCGCAGCCGGGGAAGGGTATACAGTAGTTCTTCTAAAAGATGGTACAATAAGAGCATGGGGTAATAATGACACAGGTCAATTTGGAAACGGTAGCACAACAAGTAGTTCCACCCCAGTAAACTCAATATCATTAAGAAGTGTAGAATAAAAATTTTATTAATAATATTTTATAAAATAAAAAATAGATTTATTATTGAGTAATAGTTTATATAAAATTAAATAAAAAGTACATAAGTACTTTTTTTATACTTAAAAACCTTGGCAAAAACCTAATATTTGATATATAATGATATTAGGATGTGATAACGTGAGAGTAATCATCAGTGCCGGAGGTACCGGAGGACATATATATCCTGCCTTAGCAATTATTAATAAATTAAAAGATCAATATAATAACATTGATATTTTATATATTGGTACAACCGATCGAATGGAAAAAGATATTATTCCAAGTAAAGGCATAGAATATATTGGTCTTGAAATGAATGGATTAAGTAAAACTAATATGGTTAAGAATATTAAATCTGTCAATAATTTCTACAATGCTTATAAAAAAACCAAAGAAATAATTAAGGAATTTAAACCTGATATTGTTTTAGGAATAGGTGGCTATATAACAGCCCCTGTCATTTATGCTGCCCATAAAATGAAAATTAAAACTTTTATTCATGAGCAGAATATTATTCCTGGTAAATCAAATCGCTTTTTAAGTAAATTTGTTGATAAAATAGGGGTATCATTACCAGATAGTTTAACTTATTTTCCGAAAGACAAAGTAACTTTAACTGGTAATCCGCGTGGCGAAGAAGCTTACCAAGCTAAACCAATTCGTAAAAGAACTTTGGGTTTAAAAGAAAACAAAAAACTTGTTTTAATTGTTATGGGTAGTTTAGGTAGTCTTACCATGAGTAAAAAAATACAAGAGATATTACCCAAATTCAATCATAAATCTTATGAAGTTATTCTTATTACTGGTAAAGATTACTATGATCAATATAAAAACTTGTTAGTCAGAGATAATGTTAAAATATTTCCCTTTTTAGACAACATCTTGAATGTTTTAAAAGTAACTGATTTGATAGTATCAAGGGCTGGGGCTTCAACCTTGGCTGAAATAACCGCTATTGGTCTGCCTAGCATTTTAGTACCTTCTCCTTATGTTGCTAATAATCATCAATACTTAAATGCTTTAAGTATTAAAGAAGCTGGAGGAGCTATGCTTCTAGAAGAAAAAGACTTCAATAGCCATAATTTAATTAAAATGATTGATGATATTTTAAATCATCAGGATAAATATCTTAAGTTAAAAACCAATATGGCTAAATTGGGTATTACTAATAGTACTGATCGTATTATTAAAATTATTAATAGCTTAGTAGGAGAAAAAGATGAAAGAAGTAATTAAACAAATTAAAAATAATAATATTGGTCGTATATTAGAAAATGTTTCATTAGCTAAATACACTACTTATCACGTTGGTGGAATCGCTAAATTAATGGTTTATCCTAAAAATGAAGCTAAGTTAAAAGAACTTTTAGAAATTATTGAAAATAATCATCTTAAATATAAAGTTCTAGGTAATGGATCAAATGTTTTATTTAGTGATAATCTTTTTAATGGGATTATTATCAAATTAGATAATTTTAATTTTCTTGAAATTAAAGGTACTGATATTAATGTTGGGGCTGGCTATAATTTAATAGCCTTAACCAGGATTGCTTGTAAAAAGGGTCTAGCTGGATTAGAATTTGCTGCTGGTATTCCTGGTACTATTGGGGGAGCCATTTACATGAATGCGGGAGCTTATAAAAGTGATATGGGTTATATTGTTAAAAATATTAGAGTTTTAACTCCGGATTTAAAAATAATTACATTGACTAACAAAGAATTAGATTTTCACTACCGCAGTTCCTTTTTACAAAAAAATAAAGGTTATATTTGTCTAAGTGCCAATATTAAACTTTATAAGGGACAAAAAGAAGCTATCGAAGCGGTTACTAAAGAAAGAAAAAAAAGAAGATTAGAATCACAACCATTAGAATATCCTTCAGCTGGTAGTGTTTTTCGTAATCCTCCTGATATGTTTGCTGGCAAGCTAATAGAAGATTTAAATTTAAAAGGAAAAACTATTGGGGGAGCTTTAGTTAGTCCTAAACATGCTAATTTTATCGTTAATCAAGGTAATGCCAAAGCTCAAGATATTAAAGAATTAATTTATTTTGTTAAAAATAAGGTTAAAGAAAAATATAATGTTGACTTAATTATTGAACAGGAAGAAGTAAATTGGTGAAATATATATGAAACAAAAAAAGAAAGTTCGTAAATTTAAATTTTTAAAGTTTTTACTATTTCTTTTAATGATGTACTTAGTATATCTTTTTATTGTTTTCTTTTTTAAAATAAAAATTAAAAACATTTATATATATAATAATACTTACTTAACAGATCAAGAAATTATTGATTTAGCAAATTTAAATAATTATCCATCTTTTATTAAAACAACCAGTCATAGTATTAATAAAAAATTAAAACAAAGTCCATTTATACTAAAGGCTGTAATAAATAAAAGATGGGGTTTTAGACTTGATATTACTATTGATGAAAATAAAGTTTTATATCGTGATATTAATCAAAGGATCTTTTTTGCTGATCAAACAAATTTAATTATTGATCAAAAAATTTTAGGGGTTCCGTTATTAATTAATTATGTTCCTGATACAATAGTAGAAGATTTTATTAAAAGATTAACTACTGTTGAAAAAAGTATTTTAACCCACATATCAGAAATAAAATATGATCCTAATGATTTTGATGAAGAACGTTTTTTATTATCTATGAATGATGGCAATTATGTTTATATAACTTTATCTAAAATAGAAAATATTAACTATTATCTTGATGTTTTAGGCCAATTAGAAGGTAAAAAAGGAATCCTTTATTTAGACAGTGGTAATCATTTTAAGATTATGGAATAATACTTGTTGAATAATAAAAAATAATGTATAATTATAGTAGTAGGAGCTGATAAAATGAAGAGGATTTATACTAGTATTGATATTGGTAGTGATTCAATTAAAGTAGTTGTTGGTGAAATAATCGCTAAACGTCTTCACATTTTAGCATCTACTTGTGTAAGATCAGTAGGTATATCAAAGGGTTTAATTGTAGATCAATCAATGGTTGCAAAATCTATTAATTTAGCTATTAGAGAAATTGAAAGTATGCTTGGAGTTAAAATAGATAAAGCGATTATAACTGTACCTTCTAATAATAGAGAACTAAAAATTGTTAGTTCACAAGTTAAAGTAGAAAGTTCTGATTGGGAAGTATCTTCTAATGATATTGTTAAATCTTTAAAAAAAGCTCTTGATAATAAAATCGAAAAAGAACGAGAATTAGTAACTATTATTCCTATTGGATTTAGCTTAGATAATAAAGAAGGAATTAAAGAGCCATTAGGTTTAATTGGTAAGAAATTAGGCGTTAAAGCTATTATTTCAACTGTTCCAAAACGTAATGTTTATAGTGTTTTAAATGTTTTAAAAGAATGTAATATTGAAGTCGTTGATTTAGCCTTGTCTCCGGTAGGGGATTATTATATGGCTAAAAATAAAGACTTAGATAGTAAATTAGGTGCGATTGTTAATATAGGTTCTGAAACAACTAATATTTCTATTTTTAATAAAGGAATTATGATAAAAAATAGTATTTTAGATATAGGAGCTAAAGATATCGATAATGATATAGCATTTGTTTATAAAGTAGATCGTTCAACAGCAAGATATTTAAAAGAAAAGTTTTCAGTTAGTAGTAAAAAATACGCTGATACTAATGATAACTATGAAATTAAAACTAAAAATGAAGAAAAACTTATTATAACTCAATACGAAATAAGCGAAATTGTTGAAAAAAGATTAATAGAAATATTAAAAATTATTGATAAAGAAATAAGACTCTTAACTAAAAGAGAAATTAATTATATAATAGTTACAGGTGGAATTAGTGAATTAGCTGGATTTGGTTATATTGTAGATAATGTTTTAGGACATAAAGCTACTCCTTTAAACATTACTACTATAGGAATTAGGAATAATAAATTTTCTACTTCTGCTGGACTTATTAGGCACTTTAGTGATAAACTCTTGTTAAGGGGAAAAGAATATTCAATGTTTGATGAAAAAAATGAACAAGAATTAATAGCAACTAAGAAAAAAATAATGAATATTAGTAATGATACTATTCTTAGTAAAGTATTTGGTTATTTTTTTGATAATTAAGGAGGATTAATATATGTTAGGATTAGAACAAGAACAATTAGCCAAAATTAAAGTAGTTGGTATTGGTGGTGGCGGAGGAAATGCTGTTAACCGTATGATTGAATCGGGTGTTAAAGGTGTTGAATTTATTGTTGCTAACACTGATTTACAAGTATTAAATAATTCTAAGGCAGAACATAAAATTCAACTTGGAAGTAATCTTACTGAAGGGTTAGGTGCTGGTGCTAAACCAGAAATTGGTAAAGAAGCTGCTATAGAATCTAAGAAAGAAATAGAAGAGGCTCTTAAAGGAGCTGATATGGTTTTTATCACTTGTGGAATGGGTGGTGGAACAGGTACTGGAGCAGCGCCTATTATAGCTGAAATAGCCCAAGGATTAGGAGCACTTACAGTAGCTTTTGTTACTAAACCATTTAGTTTTGAGGGTCGTAAAAGAATGGATAATGCTCAAAATGGATTAGAAGATTTAAAGAAACATGTTGATACTTTAATAATTATTCCAAATGATCGCTTAAGGGAAATTATTGATAAAACTACTCCAATGCTAGATGCTTTTAAAGAAGTAGATAATGTTTTAAGAAGAGGAGTTCAATCAATTTCAGATTTAATTGCTGTTATTGGTTTAGTAAATTTAGATTTTGCTGATGTTAAATCAGTTATGAAAGATTCCGGTAATGCAATTATTGGTATTGGAATTGGTATGGGAGAAGATCGTGCTATTGAAGCAGCTAAACAAGCTGTATCAAGTCCTTTATTAGAAACTAGTATTACTGGTGCAACTGATGCTATTATCAATATTACTGGTAGTAATAATTTAACTTTATTTGAAGCAGAACAAGCTGCTGAAGTAGTTAGAACTGCAGCTAATACTGATATTAATACTATTTTTGGAGCTGTTATTAATGAAAATCTTAATGATGAAGTTATTGTAACTGTTATTGCTACTGGTTTTGATAAACCGGTTCCTGAACAACTAAACTATAATAATGTTCAAAATACTAGTCGTAGAGGACGTTTAGCAGAAACTTCTTTTAATGATAATTTAGATGATAATAGTGATTCTGAATTTGATATACCTGATTTTTTAAAAAATCGTAATTATTAATATTATTAGACATAAAACTATAAAATCTTATGTCTTTTTTTTATTTGAAAATTATAATATAAATGATATAATAATAATAGAGGTGTAACACATGGCGAAAAGAAAAAAGCGTAGAGACGAAAAAAAGGATTTTCCATATATTAAAGAATTATATGGGGTTGTTTTTGTTTTATTATCTATTTTAGGATTATGTCGCTATGGTTTAATTGGTAAACTATCAGCTGCGTTTGCTATTTTCTTAGTTGGTAATTGGTATATTGTTTTGTTAATTTTATCTTTTATTTTAGGTATATATTTATTTTTCAAAAGAGAATGGCCTAAATTCTTGTTTTGTAGATTTATAGTTATTTATTTATTATTTATT
>JAAZHK010000011.1 GCA_012510745.1 Mycoplasmatota bacterium | reverse complement strand
ATTTACATTGAGTTGGTTTTTTAAATTCACAATGTTTACCTAACGATACTTCCCCTTTTTCATAATTATCTAAATAACTTTCAAGTCTTAACATATCCTGATTAATTAAATCTTGATAACTTTTTGTTAACTTAGAAACATCGATTAAAGTAATTATTTCATTACCATTACTATCAGCATGATAATCAGGTTCAAAATTTTTATAATCACCATCAAAAACATATTGATGATTTAAAATTGCTAAGTAATAATTAATTTTAGGTAAAACAATATTATTTTCTTTATAATAGTTTTCAACAAAAAATCTTTGAATAGCAATATCATAAATATATTTACCACATTCATCATAACGATTATACAATTTTTCTTTATATTTATTATAATCTTCTAATTTAAATTCTTCTTCTATATTATATCTATCTAATTCTTCTTTTACATATATGATATTATTTTTCAGATAAAAAATAGAACGTTCTTTATATTTGGCTGTTGTACCTAATTTCATATATTTATTAGTTGTAGTAGCTTTAACTTCGATTATGTTAATTTCATTATTATTTTCATTATAAATATCTAAATAACATTGATACTTAATATTATTATGCGTAAAATGAAATTCTTTTTGTTTGAATGTCGATTCATTAAAAATAGTTAATCCTGGAAATGTCTTTTCTATATATTGTCCTGCTAATTTTTCTACTTTTTGATAATATAACAACATCGTCTTTAATTGAGGATTTTCTATATCAATTAAATCTGTATCGTTACCCTCTACATCTGTTTCATACATAGAATTAAATAATTCTTTTAATTTTTCTTGTTGTTCTTTTTTTTGATATTCAGGTAAAGAAAGAAGTTTTTCTAATTTAGCTATTTTTACTTGTTCTAAATAAATATATCTAGGACAACGTGTATAGTTGATAAAATTAGTTTTTGTTACAGCCATTATTACCTCCTATATATAATTTTTAACCAATTCTTTAAAATGATTTCCTCGTTCTTCAAAGTTTTTATAAAACCCGTAACTAGCTGCTGCTGGAGATAATAAACAAATTCCCTCGTTCTTTGTTACTTTAAAAGCGTGATTAACTGCATCTTCCATATTATTAGCAATAATAATATTATTAGAACAATTATTATCAACAAATAATTCATTTATTCGTTTATGAGTCTCAGGTAAAAGAATTATATTTTCAACAGTACTATTACATAGAAATTGAACTAGTTTAGAATAATTTAAATCTCTATCCATACCTCCTATAATAATTGTATTAACTAAAGAGAAACTGTTAACAGCGTTTATAACAGCTTCTTGAGCAGTCGCTATTGAATCATTATAAAAATGAATATTATGAAATTTACCAATATATTCTAAACGATGTGGGAGTCCTTTAAACTTACTAATTACTTTTAATGATTTTTCTTTTGATAAACCAATAATATCGCAAACAATAATTGCTAAAATAATATTATATAAATTATGTTCACCTATTAAAGATGTTTTAATATCTTTAAATTCAATTGCTAAAGGGTTGTCATATAGATTAATTTTATTTAATTTTAAAGAATTGATTTCTTTATTTGATATGTGTTCAAATATATCACCATAAATTAAATAATCATTTTCTTTTTGATATTTATATATATTTTTTTTAGCATTTACATAATCTTTTAAACTATTATAGTGATCTAAATGTTCTTCATAAACGTTTAATAAAACACTGATGTCAGGACTTGCTTGAATAAACTCTAATTGATGACAAGAAAGCTCATAGACAATAATAGTATCTTTATTTATTTGATCTAGCATATCAAAACATGGTATTCCGATATTTCCCATTAATAATACATCATAATTATTTTCTTTTAATAGATGATAAATTATAGATGATGTTGTACTTTTACCTTTTGTTCCAGTTATACCAATAATCTTATTAGAACAAAATCTTAAAAAAAGATCTGTTGATGAAGTTATTTTCTTTTTGTCAGTTAAACTAAGATAATCTTTTATAATAACACCGGGGGATTTAATAACAACATCATAATCTTGAGTTGCTTCTAAATAATTATCACCATCATAAAAAGTAATAGTCTGATGTTTAAATTCTGGATGTTCTTCAATGTTTATTTTATTAATATCAGCAATACCTATTTGTTCAGTTAATCCTAATTGTAAAAGCAAGTTAAACACAGATTTACCTTCTCTACCATAACCTAAAATTAATATTGATTTGTTTAATAAATATTTTTTTAATCTATCTTTCATCCTTAACTCCTAATAGTTTAATATAAATATTGGGTATGAAATGATTTATATTAAAATGATTTTCAACATTATATACCTTATTATAATTATATAAATTATCTTTATAATATTGTAACAATAAAGGTAATTTTTGTTCGTTTTTTATAATTAATGATATTACATAATTAATTTCTTCTTTAGAACCAACACATTCAAAAGGTTTATCGTGTTTATCTGAAACCAGTCCTAAAAACATCTCTTTTAAAGTAATATCATTTAACATATCCTTATTAAATATCTCTTTAAATTTTTCTTTATCAATATATAAATATAACATAATGTAAACGTATAAACATTTAGCACATTTACTACACCAAGCATTTGTCTTAACACCCTGATTACAACTTCTAAATGATTCTAAATACTGAGGATATTTAATAAACTCTTGAACAATTCTATATTCATTCCAAGGTCTTAGTAAACTAAAATATTCAATATAAGGGCATAAATATTTATTACTATAATTTCTAAAATTAGTTTCAAATTCATCACTTTTAGAATATTGATGATTAATGTTAGTACCTTTAACATTTCCCTCACTTGCTGAATCTTCATTAGATAATACAATATATTTTTTATTAGTTAAATATGCGATTATATAAGCTGCAAAAGCTAAACATGAAGAAAAGGGTATGTGCCCATTTAAAAAACCTTCATTATTTAATTTTAACATTAAAGGATCTAGAGTTAAGGAAAAGACATTTATTTTATCATTATTATATCCAGCTATTTTAACTGAATCATATGCAGCTTTGTTAGGTGGATATAAATTTCTCTCTAACATAAAGATTATATTACTTTCCTTATAATCCTTTAACAATTCTAATGTTACAATAGAGTCTTTGCCACCACCTACAGGAATTAAATTACCTTGATAAGAATTATGAAATGAAAAATTAGTTTTTTCACCTGAAAGAGTATTAATATTTAAAAAATCATCATAGATAAGATTAATTTTATTTATATAAAAATATTCACCTAATCCATTATAAAAAAGATGCTTAAAGAATTCTTTTTGTTCATCATTAAGATAACCACAATTTATATTAAAATTTTTACTACATGTAAGTTTGTAATAATTAATAGCGTTAACTATTCCAAAGGTAAAAAATAAATAATTCAAAAAATCCGGATCAATATTTAAATTGTTAATATTCTTTTTTAAAATTGTAACTTCTGGTTTAAAAACATAATCATTCAATCTATAAACATATCTAATAAAATATTTATCAACTAAATCACTAACATAAAAATCATCATAAACAAAGGTAGGATAGGTTTTTCTTAATTGTTCAAACATTACTCCTTAATACCTCCTCTATCTTTATAATTAGATGTATATAAATCTTGAGTTTCTTCTATAAAATCATTTTCTATAAACTCATCAAAACTAGGTAATTCATTTATATTAGATAAGCCAAAATAATCTAAAAAATCATTAGTTGTTTCATATATAATAGGTCTTCCTGGTAAATCACTACGACCTATTTCTTTTACTAATCCTTTTGCAACTAATTTTCTAATCATTAAAGCACTGCTAACTCCTCGAATATCATCTACTTTAATTCTTGTAACTGGTTGATTATAAGCTATAATTGCCAAAGTCTCTAACGCAGCTTGGGATAATATTTTGGCATCATCATCTATTATTAATTTTTGATAATAATCTTTATGTTCTTTTTTAGTAGTTAATTTAAAAGTATTACCTAAGAATTCTATGCAAATACCATAATCATCACTTATATATCTTTGTTTTAATTTATTTATTAATTCTTTAATAGAATTATCATCTATTTCTAATATCTTTTTTACTTGATCAATAGATAATCCTTCTTCTCCCACAACAAATAATAAACCTTCTAATATAGCTAAATAATTCATTTAATCACCTCACAATATATCATATCAAAATTCTTATCTTGAATTAAAAATAATTCTTTATTTTTAGCCATTTCTAAAATAGCTAAAAAAGTAATAATTACATATTCTTTAGTTAAAACATCAAAAAGCTCAACAAAAGCAACTTTTTCTTTCTTATTAAGAATACTATATATAGTTTTTTTTCTTTCTTCAATACTAATTTCTTTTGTTGTAATAGTTGTTGCTAATGGTGCTTTTTCTTTTTTATATTCCCATAATTTTTTTAAAGATTCAATTAAATCATTTACTGATAATTCTTGTTCTTGATATAATCTTTCTTGAGTATATTCTTTTAAAGATGAAGGAGTTTTAGTATAAATCTCTTTTCTTAAAGATTCTAAATCACGAAAGGTTTCTGTCATATCTTTATATTTTTGATATTCAATTAAACGATTAATTAATAGTTCCCTAGGATCTTCAAGTTCTTCGTCATCGTCTTCTTCATATTTTGGTAATAACATTTTAGATTTCATTTCAATTAATTCACTGGCCATTACTAGATATTCACTAGCAATATTTAAATCTAATCTTTCCATTTGATTAATGTACCTTAAATATTGATTAGTTATATCTTCTATTTTAATATCATATATATTTACCTTTGATTCCTTTATTAAGTGTAAAAGTAAATCCAAAGGACCTTCAAATTCATGGATTTTAACAGCATATTCCAAAATATCACACCTATCTAGTATAATTATATTAATAAATATTTGTTTTACTATGATTAATACATCAATATTATAACATAATTATCTTAGTTGCTTCAATTAATCTTTTTCTTTTTTATTTACAAATGATATAATTTAATTGGTGAAATATTATGAAAAGATTTAAAATGATAGATGAGATGTTTCAATGTGAAAATTGCGGAAAGAACGTTAAATTATTAAAATATACAGCTAGAGATCATTGCAATTATTGTCTTTACTCCAAACATGTTGATATTATGCCAGGTGATCGTCAAAATAATTGCTTGGGACTATTAAAACCTATTGGAATTGAAAAATTCAAAAAAACATATAAAATTATATATCAGTGTGAAAAATGTTTTCAAAGAAATAAAAACATCATCGCTAATGATGATGATATGAATATAATCATTAAATTATCTAATGTCAACAATTAATCTTTTGGTTTAAAAAACAAGGTTAAAAAAAATGTAAAAACAATTGCTGCTGAAATACCCGGAGCTGTTAAATCAAACATGCCCATAGCTATACCTATAGGTCCAAAATCGCTAGCTTTATCTAAAGCACCATGAATTAAAGAGTGACCAAAAGAAGTAATTGGTACTAAAGCTCCCCCGCCAACATAAAGAATTATTTTATCGTAAATATTGAATATATCAAGTGAGGACCCTATTACAACAAAAAGACTGGTAATATGACCTGGTGATAATTTAGTATTATCTAAAATAACCTGGCCAATTAAACAAATAAATCCCGCAAATAAAAAGGAATATAAATAAATCATTCTACTACCTCCATACTAACAGCATGAGCTATACCTAATATATTTTCTTTTTGATAAATTATAGTTGGGGAAAACAAGGCTCCAGTAGGAACTAAAAGAATTTTTTTTAATTCTTTTTTTTTCATTTTTTCGAAGATTGAACTATAAATTACTAATGCGCTACAAACGGGACCACTTCCACCTGCTAAAACTTCCTTTTGGTTATTAAAATTATATAACATCGTACCACAATCATCATAATTGTTTTTAATATCAATATTATATTCTTGGTTCATATAATCAATTAATATCTTTTTACCATAAATACCTAAATCACCAGTTAAAATAAGATCATAATAAGAAACGCCTCTATTTAAATCTTTTAAATGGCGATAAATAGTATCTGCTGCTGCAGGTGCCATAGCAGCTCCCATATTATTAGGATCGTTTATACCCAAATCAACTATTTTTCCAATAGTAGATGCTTCTACCTTAATATCTGTTTTATCGTTTGTAAGATATAAACTAGCTCCCCCAGTAGCTGTAAACGTTGCTGTAGAGGGTCTTGGAGCCCCATATTCTGTAGGATTTCTAAATTGCTTTTCACTTGATAAATTATGCGAACTAGTTGTTATAATAGCATTATCTATTTTTCCTCCATCTATCATAGAAGCAGCAATAATAACTCCTTCCATAATATTAGCACAAGCACTATAAATTCCTAAAAAAGGAAAACTAAAGTCTTTAATTGCATAAGAAGAAGATACTAATTGATTCAACAAATCACCAGCGATGATTAAATTTATATCTGTTGCTTGTTTACCTATTTTTTGTAACAAAATATTAATACTTTCTTTACTTAATTTTATCTCGGCTTTTTCCCAACTTTTTTCACCTACATATAAATCATTAGTTATTCTATCAAATTTCCTTTTCAAAAGACCTTTAGCTTCATAAGGACCAGCAAAAGTAGCTGTTTCTCCTACATAAACATTTTTATATTTAAACGTCATATTAACCTCCCATTATTAAAAGCCTAATCATGCCAAAAGTCCATGCTGATACAACGCCATAAAAGATGACAGATCCAGCTAATTTAAAAACATTACTTCCCACTCCGTAAATAGGTCCCTCTTTTCGATATTCCATTCCCGAACTAGTCATTGAATGAGCAAATCCTGTAATAGGAATAATTAAACCACATTTAGCAAAAGCTACCCAATTATCAAAAAAACCAAAAGCAGTAAATAAACAAGCAATAAAAACGAGAGTCATTATCATAAATACAGCTGCATCACTATTAGAAATACTAAACAAATTACTATAAGCATCAATTAAAAATTGACCTATTATACCCATTATCCCACCAACAATAAAAGCTATTAAAGCATTTTTAGCTCTACGTTCTTTTGGTTTATGTTTATCAATCAATTCTTGATATTTTTCACTATTCACAATTAATCACCAATATTAATATGCTCTTATTTATTAAGAACATACAAAAACTAAGTTATATTATATTAACTTAGTTTTTAACTTTGATAAAATTCTTTTTTCTTCTCTTGAAATTTGAACTTGGCTTATTCCTAATTTTTCAGATAACTCACTTTGAGTTCGATCATTAAAATATCTTTCCTTAATTAAAAGCTTTTCTTTTTCATTTAATATTTGTAATTCATTTTTTAAATCTAAAATCTCTTCATTATATTGTTTTTCATCTTTCTTTAAAAAGTCATATAAACAAATATCATCTTCTAATAAATAATCTAAACTTTTAGTATATTGATTAATATTTATAATTTTTTCTAATTCTTTTATTTCAATTCCAATAAAGTTTGCCAGTTCTGATAAAGTTGGTTTATGCATCAATTTTTGAGTTAAAATATCATTTGCTTTATTAATATTAGCATTTAATTTTAATATTTCAGGATTAATCTTAATTCCTTTGTTTTCTCTAATATATTTTTTTATTTCGCCATCAATATAAATATAAGCATAAGTAGAAAACTTTACATTATAATTAGTTTTAAAATTTTTATAGGCATTTATTAATCCCATCATTCCAACTTGATATAAATCATCAATATCATTATAACTATTATTTCTTTTTATAATAGAGTATACTAACCCCTCATATTGTAAAATTATATCCATATTTTTATTCATTGTTTCTCCTATATATTAACCATTTTTAAAGCTCTAAGTTCTGATATATTTTGATAACCAATTTTATATAATCTCTCTTTTTTTATTTTATAGTTATTACCGCAAATTATAAAAATTCCTTCATTATTTATAATATTTTTATATATATCAGTTAATATTCGAATTCCATATTTATCTATTTCTTCTAAGGATTCTAAATTAATAATCATATATCTTATACCAACATTATTTATTAAATTATTAGCAATCTTCTCTAATTCTTCGCAAGAGTGTTTATTTAATTTACCACAGGGTCTAATAAATAAAACGCCCTTTCTTAATTCCATATTAATTTTAAGCACTCAAATCACCTCGTTAAATAAATATAGAACTATTTTATTTATTTTTATACCAATTCGACAAAACTTTATAATTTTTTCGTTCGACAATTTTGATGAAAAAATATATTAATGAAATAAGAATTAAAATTGTACCTCTAATAATATTCTTTTTAAAATTGTTTTTATCTTTAATTTCTTTTTTTATTTTTATAGGTTTTGCTTTAATTATTATTTCATTTTGATTACTTTTTAAGGTTTCAGATTTAGATAATAAGGAAGGATTGTCATTCATATTTGCTAGCTTATTCTCTATAATATATTGATTTTTACCGGTTTCATTATTATCAAAAGAAAAATCTTCTATAGAATCATTTTTAAAATTAACAGAATAATCTTCAATATAATTAAATTGATCTTTAATATAACCAGGAACTTGCTCACTATAATAACCATCTAAATATT
>JAAZHK010000068.1 GCA_012510745.1 Mycoplasmatota bacterium | reverse complement strand
TTGTTATTGAAGAAGTTTCCTTTTTTTCAAAATTATTAAAGGCGGTTTCTTTTACTTATAAAATAATATCTTCAGCTGAGGCTACAAGTAATAATGCTAATTTAACGGGTATTTTATTTGGAACAAGGGGTAAGGGTAAAAATATTGAAGAAATAATATTTAATGCTAGAACAAAAGGTCTTTCTGAAGAAACTAAAAAAACTTTAGTTTTAGGAAGTTATGTTTTACAAGAAGAAAATCAAGAAAAAACATTTTTAAATGCCCAAAGAATTAGAAGATTAATTGTAGATAAAATAAATAGTTTATTTGAATATTATGATGGTTTTATTATACCTGTAACAGATCAAAATAATTATCTTGCTATAGCAAACTTTGGAGGTTATCCTAGTATTACGATTCCTATAAATACAAAATCATTGGCAATTAATATTACAGGACCTATTTTAAAAGATTCTGAAGTATTAAATATGGCTTATAAAATAGAAGAATATTTTGCTAAAGGAAGTGATCTAAATGTATAAAGTTGTTATTGGTTTAGAAGTTCATTGTGAATTAAAAACAAAATCTAAAAACTTTTCTGCTGCTAAAAACTCTTTTTCGACCGTGGCTAATGAAAATGTTTTACCCGGAGATTTAGCGTTACCTGGAACTTTACCAGTTGTTAATAAGGAAGCGGTTCATAAAGCTTTAAAAACAGCTCTAGCTTTAGATTGTATAACTCCAAATGAATTGTTATTTGATCGTAAAAATTATTTTTATCCAGATTTAGCTAAAGGTTATCAAATTACTCAATTAACTAAACCGATGGGAATAAACGGACATTTAAATGTTTACGTCAATGAAGAAATTAAAAAAATAGATATTCATCAAATTCATTTAGAAGAAGATACGGCATCTATGGAGCATTTCCCTAATTTCTCATTAATTAATTATAATCGAAGTGGAATCCCTTTAATTGAAATAGTAACTGAACCATGTATTTATAGTGCGGATGAAGCAGTAGCATTTTTAGAAACGCTTAGAAATTTGATTATTTATTGTGGAGTATCTGATGCTGACAGCAAAAAAGGTCAAATGCGTTGTGATGTAAATATATCTTTAATGAAAGAAACAGATTTAGAACTTGGTACTAAAATCGAGATGAAGAATATAAATAAGTTTAGTGCTGTAAGAAGTTCAATTGAATATGAAATAAAAAGACAAACCAAAATATTAGAAACTGGTGGAGAAATTAAACAAGAAACAAGAAGATATAGCGAAGAAGATGATAAAACTTATTCTATGAGAGAAAAAGTTGATGCGGTTGATTATAAATATTTTATTGATCCGAACTTACCACCAATTCATATTACTAAAGAATATATTAATCAAATAAAAAAAGAAATTCCTATGCTTCAAAATGAACGTATAGAAAAATATATTACTGAATATGAATTATCAGAATACGATGCAAAAGTTCTTTCTCGTCATAGAGAAATATCTGATTATTATAATGAAGTAATTGAATATGGAGTTGATCCTAAATTAGCAGCTAATTGGGTAACAACAGTAGTTTTAGGTTCATTAAATAAACTAAATATGGAATTAAAAGACTTCTTTATTACCTCTAAAATGCTAAGTGATATTGTAAAATTAGTTAATGAAAAGAAACTTTCGCAAAATCATGCTAAAAAAATACTTCATCAATCAATGTCAGAAAAAATTGATCCTTTAACTATTATAAAAGAACAAAATCTACAACAAATAGATGATATTGGTCAATTAAAAGAAGTAGTTAATGAAGTTATTAATGAAAACAACGATGCTTTAATGCAATTTTTTGAAGGTAAAAATTTTGTTATTAATTTTTTAGTAGGAAAAGTTATGGCTAAAACAAATCGCCAAGCCAATCCAGAAACATCTTTAAAATTAATAACTGAAGAATTAGAAAAAAGGAGGCAAGAATATGAAACAAAATAAATATCGTGATATTTATTGTGGAAAAATCAATGAACAACATATTGGAAAAACATTGAAAGTCTCCGGATGGGTTGAAAATATTAGAGATCACGGAGGAGTACTTTTCCTTGATTTAAGAGATATGTATGGAACATTACAAATAGTTAGTAATGAAAATAGTGTTTTCAACAATATTACTCGTGAAAGTGTTATCAGCGTTTCAGGATTAATTAGAAAAAGAGATGATGCTACTATAAATTTGAAATTAGCAACAGGTATGGTTGAATTATTAGTTACTGATTTGACTATATTAAGTAAAGCTAAAAATGAACTTCCTTTAGAGATAATTACTTCTAAAAATAGTGGAGAAGACATTAGATTAAAACACAGGTATTTAGATTTAAGAAACAAAGATGTAAAAGATACTATATTATTTAGATCTGAAGTAATTAGATATATTCGAGAAAAAATGCATGATATGGACTTTACAGAATTCCAAACTCCAATACTTACAGCATCATCACCAGAGGGAGCAAGAGATTTTATTGTTCCTTCAAGAAGACATAAAGGAAAATTTTATGCATTACCCCAGGCCCCTCAAATATTTAAACAATTAATAATGGTATCTGGATTTGATAAATATTTTCAAATAGCACCTTGTTTTAGAGATGAGGATGGAAGAAGTGATAGAACACCAGGTGAGTTTTATCAGTTGGATTTAGAAATGGCGTTTGCAACTCAAGATGATGTATTGGAAGTCGGAGAAGAAATCTTTTATGATATTTTTACTAAATTTAGTAATAAGAAAGTATCAGACAAACCTTTTAAAAGAATCCCATATAACGAAAGTATGTTAAAATATGGAACTGACAAACCTGATTTAAGAAATCCTTTGTCTATAATAGATTTAACAACTGAATTTAAAAATACAACATTTAAACCATTTATTAATTCTATTATAAGAGGAATTGTAGTACATGAAATCGGAGAAAAGTCTAATTCCTGGTTTAATGAAATTGTGGACTTTGCAAATTCAATTGGAATGCCTGGAATCGGTTATATAACATTAGATGCTAATAATAACTTTAAAGGTCCAATTGATAAATTTTTAACAGAAGAAGAAAGAAATAGTTTAATTAAAAAGTGTGAATTAAAAACAAACTCAGTGTTATTTTTTATAGCTAATAGAAATGAACTTGTTGCTAGTAAATATGCTGGTAAAATTAGAGATGAATTAGGTACAAAACTTAATTTGATTGATAATAATAAATTTGAATTTTGTATAATTAATGATTTTCCAATGTATGAAATAGATGAGGAAACAGATAAGTATACATTTACACATAATCCTTTTTCAATGCCACAAGGAGGGCTTGAAAGTTTAAAAACAAAAAAGCCCGATGAAATATTTGCTTATCAATATGATTTTGTATGTAATGGAATTGAATTAGCTAGTGGGGCTGTTAGAAACCATGATTTAGAAACCATGAGAAAAGCATTTGAAATTAGTGGTTATAATGAAGAAACCTTAAAAGAAAAGTTTTCAGCTCTTTATACAGCATTTCAATATGGTACTCCTCCTCATGCAGGTATGGCACCAGGAATTGATCGAATGATTATGCTCTTAAAAGATGAACCGAATATCAGAGAAGTCGTATTATTTCCTATGAATGGTAATGCTCAAGATTTAATGATGAATGCTCCATCAAATGTAACTGAACAACAATTAAGAGATGTACATATAAAAGTTAGAGATTAATTTATGATGTTAATTTCGATTATTTCTAAAATAAAAAAGATATTTTATTTAATATTGAATTAAAATATCTTTTTTAATTGTTCCGAAGCATTTTATTAACAGCTATAAATATATAAGATATTTGATACCATGTAGCAAAATCTACAAAACCAGTAACAGGTAAATTAAAAACCTGTTGGAAAGTTTTAACACTTTTAGTAGTATTTTCTAAAAACCTTCCATCAGTAGGAATAATTTTAGGTATAGCAGGATAATTCCCACTTATAGTATTAAGCATTATTTGAATTTTTTGAACTGGTTCTCCACATGAACCTTGGACTAAATTATAACCGGGGAAAGATGTTGGTAAACCGATTATTTCATCAGCTGCTACTAATTTTAATTGATTATCATAATAATATCTTAGAATTTCTAAAGAAGTATAACCTTGATCGGCTAAAGATTTAGATCCCCATTGACTCAGCCAACCAGGATTATTAACTTTAATACCATCATTATATTGGGCTAAAAAAGGAAAGTTTTGATTAGGGTTTTTTATATAATAATTAAATATTTCATCAACAATATCAGCTATTGATTTAAAAATTGTACCATTGTTAACATAAGTTTGATCATAGGAAGGAGAAGATGTAACAGTAAAATTATATCCTCTTGATTTATACCATTCTGTATAGATACGATTTAAGGTAAATGATATCATAGCATAAATATTAGCTTTTAATGATTCTCTAGGCCAAGTACTATATACTTCATTTGATGCAACATTCTTAATGTAATCAATAAAGTTAACATAATATTGACGTGCATTACTATTACTAGGAACACCATCATGAACAATTACATATTCAGGAATAAAAACTTCATGGTGAACTCTGTTTTCAACGTCTGTTTTTTTATTGTCATCTTGTTCATCTAAAGCTTCTACAGTAGTTTCCCATAATGTATGTGGAGGTAAATTTATTACTTTATTTTCATTATCTGATTGACGATTTCTATTAGCTGTTAAAAATACGTTTTGCAAGGACGTCTCTTCTGGAAATACTTTAACGCCATTGATAATAGTTGTTGTAAACCCCGGACTAGATACTTCTATGTCATATACTGAATAAGGACGAACTTGACTTTGTGGAGTTAGAGAATAAATTTTTAGAGGGGCTTGTAGTTCAATAGATTGAGTTTTACCACTTTCATTAGTAGAAAAACTTTGTTCATAATTTTCACCACTTACTTTTACAACTGCATTATTGATAGGTTGACTGATATTCTCATCAAAGACACTAACAATTAAAAAACCTTGTTCCATATATACACCTCAATAATAATATATTCTTATCTAATAAAAATATCACCAAATTTATCATGATAAATATAATAATAATAAAGAGGGATTAGAATGGATAATTATGATAATTTAAGACAAATAAAAACAACACCTGTTTTAGAAAGACCAACTTTGAGATTTGGAGATCAAGGTGATTTTGTTAAAGAATTACAAAGTCAGTTAAAATATCTAATGTTTTATACGGGAGAAATAAACGGAATATACGATGAAGAAACAAGAACAAGCGTTAGAGCTTTTGAAGCTAATAACAAATTACCGGTTAATGGTATTGTAGATGCTGATAATTGGAGCGCTTTAATATATTTATATTCGCCATTAGCAGTTTGTAACTTAGGTACTTATGTAGTAAAATCAGGTGATTCTTTATGGAGTATATCTGAAAAATTTAATACAACTGTAGCAGAATTAATGAGTTTAAATAATCTTACAAGTTCTTTATTAAAAATCGGGCAAATATTAACAGTACCTGGAATAGAACCACCTACTTCTAATGAAGAAATATATCATACTGTAATATCAGGAGATACTCTATGGAGTATATCAAGAAAATATGATACAACTGTGGATCTCCTTAAAAAAAGAAATAATTTAGTTAGTAATACTTTAAGTATAGGTCAAGTACTAATAATACCTGGAGTAAAACCGCCCACTACTAATGAAGAAATAATATACACAGTACTACCTGGTGATACTTTATGGGGTATATCTATAAAATATAATACAACTGTAGATTCACTTAAGAAAAGAAATAATTTAGTTAGTAATACTTTAAGTATAGGTCAAAAACTAATTATACCTAACAGTAATGTTAATAATTTTACTTATACAGTACTACCTGGTGATACTTTATGGAGTATATCTATAAAATATAATACAACTGTAGATGCAATCAAAGAATTAAACAATTTAACCAGTAATTTATTAAATATTTATCAAGAATTACAAATTCCTGTAAATTAAAATGAAAAAGCCTGATATTTAGGTTTTTTTTAATTTATGATATAATTGTAATAGTAAAACTAAAAAAGAGGTAAATATGATAATAATCAAAAAGGGAACTTTAAAAAGAATTGAAAAATGGGAACCTAGTTCTTTTTATATTACAATGGATTTTGATCGCACTATTACTGTTAGTAATCATAGCACTTGGGAGGCTTTATCATATACTTCATTATTACCAGAAGAATATGATAAAAAACGTGAATCCTTGTATGATTATTATCGACCTATTGAAACTGATGAAAATATCGATTTTCACATTAAAAATAAATTGATGAATGAATGGTGGATGAAACATATTGATTTGTTTATTAAATATGAATTGTCAGAATCAATAATTAAACAAATTGTTGGAAAATCAAAATCTATTATTTTTAGAAAAGGTGCTAAAAACTTTTTTAGAAGAATGCACCGAAAAGGAGTCCCTATTATTATTATGTCTGCCGGTATTGGTAATATAATTGAGGAATTCTTAATTGTTAATTCTTGCAATTATGATAATATTTATATTCTTTCTAATTTTCTTCAATTTGAAAATGGTAAAGCTATAGGTATAAGAAATTATATTATTCACTCTTTAAACAAGGACGAGGTTTTATTACCAAATGAAGTAAAAGTAAAACTTCAAAACCGTGAACATATTATTTTATTTGGTGATTTAATCTCTGATATAAAAATGATACCAGTAGAAAAAAGAGAAGAAGCTTTAAAGATAGGTTTCTTAGAAACAAAAGTAACCGAAAACAAAGCCTTTTATGAAGAAAATTTCGATTTAGTTTGTACTAATAATACTTCTTTTAAAAAGATATTAAAGTATATTAAAATAATATAAAAAAATCAGATTTAAATAAATATTATCTATTAATAAATAGACTTACTAAATAATAATTGATATAATAGAGAATAATAAGATGAAGTAAAGAGGTTAATATGTTAAAAGAAATTATTGTTATTAATGGTCCAGCAGAAAGTGGCAAAGATACTTTTATTGAGTTAGTTAATAAATATGCCAAAGTAATTAATTTCTCTACCATTGATAAAATAAAAGAAATAGCTAAACAAATAGGTTGGGATGGCAAAAAAACTGAAAAAGATCGTAAATTTTTATCTGATTTAAAAAAACTAACAACAGAATATAATGATATGGCATTTAAAAATACTGAATTAGCAATTAAGGATTTTTATCAATCAGATAATGAAATATTATTTATTCATATTAGAGAACCGGAAGAAATAAATAGAGTTGTTAAACAATTTAAAGCTTTGACTTTATTCTTAAAAAGGGATAGTATCGAAATAATTAAAAGTAATTCATCAGATGCTAATGTTGGTAATTATCAATATGATTATGTTATTAACAATTCCACATTAGAAAAATTAGATGAACAAGCCTTACATTTTGTTCTTAAATTAAAAGATGGAATAGGAGTATAATGATGAAAAGAATTTATTTAAAAGACTTAGAAACACACCTTAATCATGAAATAACTTTACAAGGATTTGTAGATAATATTAGAGATTTACAATACGTTCAATTTATTATTTTAAGAGATATTACAGAAAAAGTTCAAATAACTATTGAAAAGAATGAAGAAAACAAAAAACTAAATGAAATTGTATCTAATTTAACTAATGAAAGTACGATTAAAGTAGTAGGTAGACTATTAGCTAATTCTAAAGTGAAATTAAGAGGAATGGAATTATTGCCTTCTGAAATTATTGTTACTAGTAAAAGTTTAGAAGAGTTACCTTTTAATTTTAAAAATAATGATACAGCATTAATAGATACTAAATTAGATTATCGTTTTATCGATTTAAGAAATGAAAAGAATACTTTAATTTTTAAAATACAAAGTTGTATGATTGAAGCAATGCGTAGCTATTTATATCAAGAAAATTTTATTGAAATAAATACTCCTAAAATAATTGGCACCGCTAGTGAAAGTGGTTCAGAAGTATTTGAATTAAAATATTTTAATCAAAAAGCCTATTTAGCTCAAAGTCCTCAATTTTATAAACAAATGGCTATGGCTAGCGGGTTAGAAAAGATTTTTGAAGTAGCGCCTGCTTTTAGAGCAGAGAATTCTAATACTAATCGCCATGCTACTGAATTTACTTCTTTTGATTTGGAATTTAGTTATATAAACTCCTTTGAAGATGTAATGTCATTTGAGGAAGATCTTTTAATTGCAGGTTTTACTGCAGTTAAAAATCAATATGGTGAACAAATTAAAACTTTATTTAATAAAGAAGTTATTATTCCTACAAAACCTTTTCCCAGACTTAAATTAAATGAAGTTTATCAAGCTTTAGCTGATAATTATGGTTATCAAATACCAAAAGAAGATGCCGGAGATTTAAATAGTGAAGCCGAAAAATTAACAGGAAAGCTAGCTTTAAAAAAATATGGACATGAGTTTATTTTCATAACGGATTATAGTTTTAAAAAAAGACCATTTTATCATATGCGAAAAGAAGGTGTTCCTCAAGGCTATGATTTAATTTGGCGAGGATGTGAAATAACTACAGGTGCTCAAAGAGAACATCGTTATGAAATACTAAAAAAACAAGCTCAAGAAAAAGGTTTAGATAAAGATGTAAAATTTTATTTAGAGTTTTTTAAATATGGTTGTCCTCCACACGGAGGTTTTGGTTTAGGCGTAAATCGTTTAACGATGTTAATGTTAGGTATAACAATTAAAGAAGCCATGTTTATATTTAGAGGCCCTAATCGTTTAAATCCATAATATATAGTAGTGAGGTAAGTATGTCTTTAAATTATGTTTTATCCCAAATTTTTGTTTTAATAGCAGTTATCTTTCAAGGGATGATTTATTTAAATAAAGATAAGAAAAAAATTATGGTTTTTTGTATTATGTATGCTTGTTTTTATGGATTACAATATTTGTTATTAGAGGCAATGACAGGTTTTACTATGAATTCAGTCAATATAGTTAGAAACTTCTGGTTTTATGATAATGTAAAAAAGAACAAAAATAATTCTATATATATGTTATTAACTATATTATTTTTAATTACATTAATGACCATGTTTACCTATACTAACATATACAGTTTAATGCCTGTTGTAGCAGCTATATTAATGACTTACTCTTTGTGGCAGAAAAATCTTAAAATATATCGCTTTTTATCATTGCCTATAAGCATATTATGGTTAACGTATAATATTTATTGTAATTCTATTTTCGGTATTGTAGCAGAAATAGTTTTATTAATTTTTGAATTATTAGCAATATATAAATATGATATTAAAAAAATAGTAGTTGAAGCTTAAAAGAAAGGAGATGATATAATGACTAATAAAGAACTAGCTAATTTAATATATCCAGATATTAATAAAGATATTAGTTATTATGAAAATAAATATCCCTTAAGAAAATTAAAAGAAGGTGCTATTGTTTCAAGATTCGCACCATCTCCAACTGGGTTTGTTCATATGGGTAGTTTATTAACTACTTTTATTGCCCAAAAGATTCCTAAAGATACTGATGGAATATTTTATATAAGAATTGAAGATACTGATCAAAAAAGAAGTTTAGAAAATGGTATACAAGGTATTATTGATGATTTAAAAAGTTTCGATATCTCTTATGACGAAGGTGTAATTTCAGAAACAGAAAGTAAAGGGGAGTATGGTCCTTACATTCAAAGTAAACGAAAAGAAATCTATCAGACTTTTGTTAAATATTTAATTGAAAAAGATTTAGCTTATCCGTGTTTTTGTTCAGAAGAGACTTTAGATAATATGCGTAAGCAACAAGAAAAACAAAAAGATAGATTAGGTTATTACGGAAAATGGGCAATATGTCGTAGTTTATCAAAAGAAGAATGTGCTAAAAGAATAATTAATGGTGACAATTATATTATTAGATTAAAATCTCCTGGTAACTTTAATAAAAAGATAGTTGTTCATGATCTAGTAAGAGGCTCGATTGAATTTCCAGAAAATGATTTAGACGTTGTTTTAATAAAAAATGATGGACTACCTATTTATCATTTAGCGCATATTGTAGATGATTATTTAATGAGAACGACTCATATATTGAGAGCAGAAGAATGGTTATCTTCAACACCTATCCATTTACAATTATGGCAAACATTTGATTTTAAACCTCCTAAATATGCACATTTAGGTTTGGTAATGAAAATTGAAGATAGTGGAATTAGACGAAAACTAAGTAAAAGAAAAGATCCTGAAGCTGCTGTTAGTTATTATCATGAAAAAGGTTATCCTATTTATGCAATTAAACAATATTTATTAACTTTAGCTAATTCCAATTTCGAAGGGTGGATGGACGATAATCCAGATAAGCTGATTGAAGAATTTAAAATTGATTTTAAAAAGATTAGTAAGAGTGGTTCATTATTTGATTTAGAAAAAATTATAAATATTTCAAAAAACTATATTAGTAAATTGTCAGCTTTGGAAGTATACAATTCATTATTAACTTGGGCTTTAAAATTTAATTCTAATTATGCGGATTTATTAATTAAATATAAAGATTATTCAATTGCAATTTTAAATATTGAAAGAGAGGGTAAAAAACCTCGTAAAGATTTTGCATGTTATAGTGAAATTATGGATCAAATTTTTTATATGTATGATGAATTGTTTTTAGCCGAAAAATATGAATGGCAAGCTATAACAAATAAAAATGAAATAAAAAATATATTAGATATTTATTTAATTAAATATTATGATGAAAATGATGATAAAGAAACTTGGTTTAAAAAAATTAAAGATTTGTGTGATGAGTTAGGCTATGCTTCTAATATGAAAGATTATAAATTAAATCCTGATAAATATAAAGGTAACATTACTGATATCACTACTGTTATTAGAGTAGCTTTAACTACTAAATCAATGACACCTGATTTATATGAAATTATGCAATTATTAAAAAAAGATTGTATTGAAAATAGAGTTTCTTTAGCAATAAAAAAAAGTAATTATTAATTACTTTTTTATTAATTTGTATATTTTTGGATTTATAACAGTATCTTTAGTTATAATTAGTTTTTGATATTTATTTGGATTAACTAAAATATCATATGTAGCTTCAGATAATGTTTCATCAACAATAGAATTTAAACTTCTTGCTCCAGTTCCTAATTTATGTGCTCTAGTAGCTATTTCGTCTAAAGCTTTATTATATGTTAAAGCTATGCCTTGAGTATTAAAGAATTTACGATTTAAAACAAGATTGCTGCTTTTAGACTTTTTTAATATCTCTTTTAATTCTAAAGGTCCTAAGGGATTTAAAAAAACTTTTGATTGGCATCTTCCAATAAACTCGGGAGGCATTCCAAAGTTTATTAAATTTTCATTATTAAAATCAATTTGATTATCATTATTTATGTTTTGATTAAAACCAATAGTTCGTTCTTTAATATCCTTTATTTCAGAAAAAGCACCAGCTACAATAATAGTTAATTTCGAAGTATTAAAATTAATAGATCCTCTTGAAGTGTTAAGTACATAGTTGCCATCTTCCATTAATTTGAGTAAAGAATATAAAACTCCTACTCCCGCAACAGTGTCTTTTTGACCAACAGGACTTGCCTTTTTATCTATTTCATCAATTACTAAAATTCCTTTTTGAGCTAATTCAATATTTCTATCTGCTGCTTCATATAAATGAAATAACATTTCATCAGTACTTTTTCCAACATAACCAGAAATAGTATATTGTGTTGCATCCTCAATAGTAATAGGGAGCTTCAGATTTTTAGCTAGTAAACGCATAATCTCTGTTTTACCAACACCAGTAGGACCTGCTAATAAAATGTTTGTTTTTAATTTAGGATCATCGATTAATTGATTTTTATAAACTGCAGTTAATATTTTCTTTATTGGTTCGTCTTGAAATAAAACGTGCTTTGTTATGTCTTTAAAAACTTTATCTAATTTAATAGGCAATTCAATTTGTTGTTTTTTATTTTCATGTACATATAATGGCTCAATTTCATTTATGGAATTAATTTTGTAAGAATTACTTACTTTAATACTGTTGATATCTTTAAAATTATTATTTATTTTTTTAGTTATTATAATTTCATTAGCAAGACTACTATATAAATCCTTATTAATATCAATATTACTTATTTCTGATTTGTCTAAATCTATTTTATAAGTAACTAATTTATCTTCATTTAAATTGAAACCAATACTATAGCTAAAATGAAATATATCATCTAGATATAAAGACATTAATTCATTTTTATCGTTTTCAGAAAACATTTTTAACGTTTTGCCTTGAATCTCAGTTTCTAGATTAATAGGGAATCCAAAACATTGGTTATATTCTTCTAAATAAGCTTCTTCAACAGAAGGATAAATGTTTTCATCTTTAGTAATAAACATACTTATTTCTTCGTTTTCTTCAAGGCAAATGTGTTTTCCTTCGATAACCATTTTAGGTATTAAAGCAATATTTTCTGATGAACTATTAACGCAATCAAAAAGAATAGCTAAATCATATTTTTGAAATTTACTCATATAAAACAACTCCTAATGCGATTTATTTTAACAAAGGAAAGAAGAAAAAGCAATAAAAATCTGTTTTTAATTATAAATAATTATTTTAAGGTTGTTCCTGGATAGTAATAATTTAAAATTTGTTGATAACTATAACCTTCTTTTGCCATTCCATTAGCTCCATATTGACTCATTCCAACACCATGACCATAACCTCTAGTAATTATTTTAACTTCTTTCTCGTTAATAATAAATTCAATATCTGCAGATCTTAAATTTAGTAAATTTCTTAATTCGACACCAGAGAATATAAAATTATCTATTTTTATTTGTTTAATTCGTTGTCCATTTGTTTTAGATAATATTTCAATATTACTATTTTCATTAAAAGAGATTCCTAATATTGAACTAATAATATTAAAGTCTTTGTAGGTTTCTCTTAAGTAACTAGTAGCTGATAAATCCCAATGACTATCAACGCTAACTAGATAGGGATAATGATTACCCCAAACATTGACAGAATCTTCTGTTTGCCCATTACTAGTAGAATGATATACAGCTTCTATAAAATTGTTGTTATAAGTTAAATATTTACCTTCAGTACTTTTAGTAGCGCTAACTATTTTATTATAATAGAAATTATAATCGCTGCCCCATAATTCTTTTAATTGATTTATATCTTTATAAACTTGAGTAGAAGTAGAGTCAGTTAATATTTGATTATTATTTATTTTTTTTAATGCATAAGTTCTTGCTAAAATACTTTGAGCTTTTAAAGCTTCAATATTAAAAGATGCAGGCATTTCTGCTGCAACTACACCAGCTACATAACTTTCTAAATTTATCTGTTCAACTATACCATTAGAACGATATAATGTGACCATGATTTCACTACTAGTATTTTGATTAATCTCATGGATAGGTTGATTAGCGTTGTTAGATTCAATTTTTGATGTAGTAGTTTCTTTATCGAGAGATTGAATGTTTTTAGTTTGATGATTTTGATTAATTTGATTATTATTAATAATATTTTCTTTTACTATTTCTTCTTCTATTAAATTAGGTTTAACAATGTCAATCTTTTGTATATATTGATAATTATGATTAATAGATTCTTTAGGTTCATTTAAATTTAAATTAGAAATTAAAAGGGTACCAATAACAATGCCCCCAACTACTAAAAAAACTTTTCCTCCCTTGAAATTAATATTATTATTATTAATATAAGTTATTAT
>JAAZHK010000067.1 GCA_012510745.1 Mycoplasmatota bacterium | reverse complement strand
TCCTCTACCCAGAGCTCTTCTTTTGTTATTTTCCATTTCTTTCAATCACTTCCCTTGCTAAGTTTAAATATGCTTCAGAACCTCTACTCTTTGGATCATAAGCAATTATTGGTTTACCATGAGAGGGCGCTTCTGTAAGTCTTATCAATCTTGGAATAATAGTATTATATACTCTTTCTTTAAAATATTTTCTGATTTCTTCAACAACTTCTAATCCTAAATTAGTTCTAGAATCCAGCATTGTTAACAAAACTCCTTCTATGTCTAAATCTGGATTTAGATTTTTTTGAGTAAGCACAATAGTATTTAGTAATTGAACAATACCTTCTAAAGCAAAATATTCACACTGTACTGGAATAATAACAGAACTAGATGCAATTAAAGCATTAGTTGTTATAATCCCTAGTGATGGTGGGCAATCAATAATAATAAAATCGAAATCCTCTTTTATTGTATTTAATTTTATTTTTAATTGTCCTCCCCTAGAAAATTCTGGTTCATTATAACTCTTTTCCATTAATTCTATATCTAATCCCGCCAAATTAATTGTTGCTGGAATTAAAAATAAATTTTTATAGCCTGTTTTTACAATAGTTTTCTTAATTTCACAGTTGTTAGTTAACACATCATATATACATTTATCTATATCAGCTTTATCAATTCCAATACCAGTAGTCGTGTTTCCTTGTGGATCTAAATCTATTAATAAAACTCTTTTCCCTAGTAATGCTAAAGAAGCTGATAAATTAATGCTTGTAGTTGTTTTTCCTACTCCGCCTTTTTGGTTTACTAGCGAAATTATTTTGCCCATTTTTACACCTCTTCTTTAATTACTTCTGTTCTTATTTTATCAAAAAAAAGAGATATATGAAACTCTTTTTAAAAAAAATAGAATAAAAATTCTATTTTCTATTTGTTTTTGTCAATTTTAATTATTATTTGATAACTATTTTCAAAATCAAGTTCTTCTTTTTCTATTACAAAGCCAAATCCTTCAACATTATGGATTGCCTGTCTAATTGAATTTATTGCATATTTTAAATCATACATATTATTAGGTTGATAGTTATTATTTAAATTATCAAAAGTCGGTAACGATTGATAGTTATCAACTGGTTTTTCTATAGGCGTTATTTCAATTAAGGGATCATAATTTATATTTGGCATAGCATCTAATATTTCTAATACTTCTTCTGATTTTTGTTCTTGATAGATATCGTTTATAGGCAATATCATGGTTGAATCTAAATCAGGTGCTTTTTTTTCAACTATTGAAGGAATATCTACTAATGAAGGCTCAATTAAATGATTTGATTTTGGTGTTTGAGTTTGAATTATTCTTTCTAATTCTCTAACAGGTAGTCTTTGTTCTATTGTTTGATTTAATAATCTAATTTGTTCTTCTACAGATTCTACATTTAATAAAGTTCTTGCATGTCTTTCTGAAATCTTTTCATTTAATAACGCATCTTGAACTTCATCAGTTAGAGCTAATAATCTTAATTTATTAGCTATTGATGATTGCGATTTACCCATTGTTTTTGCTAGTTCTTCTTGAGTCATTTGATCTAATTCAAGTATTTTTTGAATTGTTCTAGCTTCCTCAATTGGGGTTAAATCCTTACGTTGAATATTTTCTAAAAGCGCTACTTTAGAACTTTCTTTATCATCTAGGTTACGAATAATTGCTGGAATTGTTGTTAATCCAGCCATTGTTGAAGCTTTATATCTTCTTTCTCCGGCTATAATTTCATACTTATCTCCTATTTGCCTTACAATTATTGGTTGAATTACACCGTGTTCTTTAATAGAATCAGATAATTCTTGCAGTGCTGTTTCATTAAACATTTCACGTGGTTGAAATCTATTAGGAATTATATCATCTAAAGGTATATTTATAACTTCATTTAACATTTTGCACCCTCTTCTTTTCTTTTTATTCTAAATATATTATATATTATTAAATATATAATTTCAATTGATTTTTGATATTTCTATTAAATTTCTTATACTTTCTTCATAGGGAAGATGAAAACTCATAATATTAGATATTTTTAAATGGTTGGCAACAAGAACATCTTGGCTTTGTTTTAATTCTTCTTCTACATTAGCTTTCATACATATTATTTTTCCTGTTTTAGATATATATGGAGTTAACCACATTATCAAAATTGGCATTTTTGCTAACGCTCTTGATATAACGATATCATATTTTGTTTTAGTAACCTTATTTAAATCTTCAATTCTTGAATGAATAACATTAATATCACTTAAAGATAATTCTTCAATTACTAGTTTAAGATAATTAACTCTTTTTAATAAAGAATCTACAAGAGTTAATTTTAAATGAGGATAAAATATCTTTAAAATAATACCTGGAAAACCCGCTCCTGTTCCAACGTCTAAAACAAATTCAACATTGTTAAAATCAACTATTTTAGTAGCTGTTAAACTGTCATAAAAATGTTTTAAATATACTGATTCTTCTTCAATTATTGTTGTTAAATTGATTTTTTTATTCCATTTTATTAAAAAAAGATAAAACAGGTTTAGTTTTTCTAAATTTTCTTCTGTACATATAATTTTTAACTGTTTAAGTTCATTAATAAATTGTTCTTTATTCATGTTTTATTTTTTTTATATATACCATTAAAATTGAAATATCCGCAGGATTAACACCACTTATTCGCAATGCTTGTCCTATTGAAGTTGGTTTTACCAGCGATAGTTTTTGGCGTGCCTCGCTTGCTAAATTATTAATTTTATTGTAATCAATTGATTCTGGTATAAGAGTCCTTTCTAAATTATTTAATTTATCTGCTTCTTTTAGGGCTTTTGTAATATAACCTTCATATTTAATGTTTATTTCAACCTGTTCTTTTATATTATCAGAGAAGTTAATAGGTTCAATAATTTCAATAACTTTTATTGTAATTTCTGGTCTTTTTAATAATTCATAAAGCGCTATACTGTCTTTTAAAAGAGCACTATTTAAATTCTGTAAAAAATTGTTTACTTTTTTAGTTGGATTTAGGCGTTTTTCTTTTAAGTATACCTCTAATTCTTTGATTTGTTTTTCTCTATTTTTCATATGATCGTATTTTATTTTAGGGACTAAACCAAGATTAAAACCTATTTCCATTAATCTTAAATCTGCATTATCATTTCTTAATAATAGGCGGTATTCAGCCCTGGAAGTTAATAATCTATATGGATCTATTATCCCTTTCGTTACTAAATCATCTATTAAGACTCCTATATAAGCTTGATTTCTATTTAATATTAAAGGTTCTTTATTTTCAAGATTTAACACAGCATTTATACCTGCTATTAAACCTTGACAAGCTGCTTCTTCATAACCGCTTGTTCCATTGATTTGGCCTGCTAAATATAGATTTTTAATTAATTTAGATTCTAATGTCCTTTGTAACTGTAAAGAGTCAAATGCATCATATTCAATAGCGTAGGCATATTTAGTTATTTGAGCATTTTCCAAACCAGAAACGCTTTTAACTAATTTTTCTTGAATATTATGAGGCATACTTGTAGAAAGTCCCTGTAAATAGAAATCATCATAATGTAGGCTTTCTGGTTCTAAAAACAATTGGTGTCTTTCTCTTTCTTCAAAACGAACAACCTTATCTTCAATTGAAGGACAATATCTTGGACCAACACCTTCAACGTGTCCACCATACATACTCGATTTAGACAAATTATCTTTTATAATATCATGAGTTATTTTATTAGTATAAGTCAAATAACATGATTGCTGATTATCAATACAATAATAGTATTTATTATCAAAAGAATAACTATAATATTTTTTATCACCTTCTTGAATAAACATTTTACTAAAATCAATACTTTCTTTCTTTATTCTTGGCGGAGTTCCGGTTTTAAGCCTTTTTACTTCAAAACCTCTTTTTTTAAGATTATCACTTAAATATAAAACTGGTTTTTCATTATGTGGACCACTATCAATTCTATTATCACCAATTAATATTTGAGATTTTAAATATGTCCCTGTGGTTAATATAACTATCTTACTTTTAATTGTTTTCCCATTAGATAAAATAATTCCTTCTACTTTTTCATTATGAATTATTAAATCTTCAACCATTCCTTCTTCTATTTGTAGGTTTTTCTCTTTTTTTAATGTATTTATCATGTTTTTAGCATATTCTATTTTATCAATTTGGGCTCGTAAAGCTTGTACAGCAGGGCCTTTTTTAGTATTAAGCATTTTAATTTGTAACATACTTTTATCAGCATTTTTACCCATTTCCCCACCTAAAGCATCGATTTCTCTTATTACAATACCCTTGGCAGGGCCTCCTAAAGATGGGTTACATGGCATATCAGCAATATTTTTTATATTACTTGTTACTAAAAGAGTTTTCTTTTTTTTTCTGGCAGAAATTAGAGCTGCTTCACAACCAGCATGCCCTCCTCCAACTATAATTATGTCATAAATCATTTATTTTCACCTTAAAATTATTTCCCGGGAAATAATTTTACTTTCCTAAACAGAAATTACTAAATAGTTTATCAAGTAAATCATCTGCATAATTTTTACCAATTATTTCCCCTAATTTTTCCCATATTAATTTTATATCAATTGCAATAATATCAATTGGAATATTATTATTTATTCCTTCTAAAACAGATAATGTTAATTCTAGAGCCTCTTTACCAAGTGTTATTTGGCGTACGTTGCTTAAATAGGTTAAATTTGAAGCATTTATTTTATTTAAATTATACATGTTTATAATTTCTCTTTTTAAATTTTCTATTGTTTTATAATCTTTAGTATTAGTGTACACTATTCTTTTAAAAGGAACTTTTATTTTAAAATAATCTTTTTTTAAATCTATTTTATTTAATATTGCAATAACATTTTTATTTTTAATTTTATCAATTATTTTATAATCTTCAGTAGATAATTCATTACTTACATCAAAGACAGCTAATATTAAATCTGCATCATCAATATATCCTAGACTTTTATTAACACCTATTTTTTCAATCACATCTTCGGTAGATCTAATTCCTGCCGTATCAATCAAATCTAAAATTATACCTTCTATTGTTATTTTTCCCTCTACTATATCTCTAGTTGTTCCTGCAATGTCAGTTACTATAGCTTTTTCTTCTTCTAACAAACTATTTAATAATGAGCTTTTTCCCACATTTGGTTTTCCTATTATTAAAGTTTTAATTCCCTCTTTTATTATTTTACTGTTTTCTGAAGTGTTTACTAATTTTTCTATTTTAATTTTTATTTTTTGAATTTCAACTTTAATTTTTTGAATATTTATTACTTCAATATCTTCATACTCTGGATAATCAATATTTACTTCAATATTAGCTAATAAGTTTAATAAATCTTCCCTAATTATTTTTATTTCATTGCTTAAATTAACTGTTAAATTATTAATACTTAATTTCCTTGCATTTTCTGTTTCTGCATTAATAATTTCCATTACTGATTCTGCTTCTACTAAATCTATTCTCCCGTTTAAAAAAGCACGTTTTGTAAACTCTCCAGGTTCAGCTATTCTAATTCCATTTAATAATAGAATTTCAAATATCTTTTTAGTTGTTTGAGTTCCACCATGACAATTGATTTCTACTACATCCTCCATAGTAAAAGTTTTAGGGGCTTTCATTAAAGAAACAAGAACTTCGTCTATTTTTTCTTCTTTATCTTTTATATAGCCATAATTTATAGTGTGGCTAGAACATTTATTTAAATTATTTCCAATAAAAATTTTATTTACTATATTTATAGCTTTTGGACCGCTAACTCTAATTATAGAAATAGCTCCTTTACCTAAAGAAGTCGATATAGCTGCTATTGTGTCATTCATAGAATCACTCCTTGTGTTACATTATATCATAAATTATTTGCTTATAAACAGAATAAAAAAGAGAAAGATTTATTTTTCTCTAGGTTTAATAATAATATATCTATTTGGATTTTCTCCAAAACTTTCTGTATAAACATATTTGTTTTTTGATAATATTTCGTGTACAAGTCTTCTTTCATATGAGTTCATAGAATCCATTTTAATTGGTTCTTGTGTCCTTGAAACTTCTCTTGCTAATTCTTTTGCTAAACTTTCAATGTTTTTTTGTTGTTTAATTTTATATTCTCCAACATCTAAAATAAAATTATAGTAACTTCCTAATTCTTTTTGTATTCTTTGTTTTGTTAAAGTGGTCAACGCATCAATAGTTCTACCATTTTTACCAATTAAAACAGCATTATTATTTGAATATAAAGTAATATTTGGAACATTGTTAATAATTTTTAATTCAGTGTTTGCCTCTATACCCATGTCTTTTACTAAATTTATTAAGTAATCTTTGATGAATTTGTTTAGATCAGTTATTTTAGTTATTTCTACTTCTACTTTTTTTCCTTTAAATAGGCTACTAGTATTAGAGATCTCTCTTACAATTACTTCTAATTCATTACAATTTAAATTAACTAAACCTTTTAGTTTTGCATCCTCTATATTTTTTCCACTATAGATTTGTTTCTTTAACTTTTCCATTGTTTTTCCTCCTCTTTACTAAATAATTTTGAATAATAGTAAACGAGTTGCTTGTTATCCAGTAAATACTTATTGCTATTGGTAAACCAAATGAAACAAAACCTATCATTATAATAGAAAATTTCATCATCATTTCTGTTTGTTTTTTTTGATCTGGTGAAACAACATTATTTGATGAATTAAATTTAAATGAAAAATACGTTGTTATAAGAATTAAAATAATTAATATTATATAATGATAACTTCCTGTTTTTAAAGCTTGAGAAGGAGTTAAACCCATTTTATAACCTAAGAATTTTCCTTCAAATATAACAGGAACTCTGTTAATTGCTTCTAAAAAAGCCAATAACAGTGGTAATTGAATAAAAGAAATAATACATCCAACTACAGGATTCACATTATATTTTTTATAAATAACCAGCATTTCTTTATTTTTTTTCATTAAACTTTCTTGATCTGTTTTTTCTTTATATTTTTTTTCTAATTTTTCTAATTCTGGTTTTGCTTGGGATATATTTTCTGATTGCATTGCAGCTTTTTGAGAAAGAGGAAACAATATACCTCTAATTAATATAGTAGTTATAATTAAACCCAAACCGTAATTATTAACAAATGTTCCTAATTTAGTAATAATAAATGCTAAAGGAACAACAAATAATGTATTCCATAATCCTTCATTTTTGTTTGAGTAAATTTTAATATCTTTACATTTAGGAAGGGAACTAATCTTTGTATTATTAAACTCACTATATTTTTCATATTCAGCTAGTATTTCTTTATTATTATCAGAAGGCTTACAAAGAATATCTGATCTTAATTTTTGACCGGTATTACTATTAATTACCATTTTATTATTTTCATCTACTAAATAATTATTACAACCACTTATTAATAAAGTAATAATTATTAACAAAACGACTTTTCTTTTGTTCATTTATTTTCTCCTTTAATTAATTCTAAAAAAGCTTGTTCTAGTTTTTCAAAAGGTAAATCAAGACAGCTCTTCCTTACCATTATAATATAATCTTTATTATTTGAATACTCTTTTCTATTTTTATCTATAATATTTCTTATTCTTCTTTTTAATTTATTACGAATAACGGCATTACCTATTTTTTTTCCTACTGAAATACCAAAACGATAATAATTTAAATTATTTCTTTTAAAATAAAGAATTAAAAATTGATTTTTTTTATAGTTAGAAGAATTTATAATATTTTCAAAATCTCTATTTTCTTTGACTATATTAATCTTTTTCATAATTCACCCCTTATAATGAAAAACACCACAAACGTGGTATTCTATTTAGATAGTTGTTTACGGCCTTTTGCACGTCTTCTTTTAACAATATTATTTTTCATCCTAGCAAAAAAACCCATTTTTTTACTTTTTTTTCGATTATTTGGTTGAAATGTTCTTTTCATTTTATGTCACCTCCACATTGAAATATATATTTAATTATAAATATTTTTTATATATAAGTCAATTAGTTAATGATTTTTAATTAACATATTGTTCATAACTATTTTAAACATGTATATAAAATAAATAATGAAATTTGTGGAAAACTATTTCTTTTTTTTATTTTATATATATAATAGTTGTTTATAACTTGTTAATAACCTTGTTAGAAATATGTTGGAAGTATTTTTAACTTTATTTTTCTTTTTAATTAAGTTACAATTAAATAAACAAATAAAATTATAGGGGAGTGATTTTATGAATAACAATATTTTATGGCAAAAATTTTTAGACGCTATTAAAACTGATATTACTCCCATAATGTTTGATACATGGTTTAAAGAAACCTCATTATATAAAATTGAAGATGATAAAGTAATAATTATTGTTCCTTTTGCTATTCATAAAAAGCAATTAGTTAATAATTATAGTGAATTGATTGTGAATAAATTTGCTGAAATAGCTAATAAATTTTATGATTTCGAGTATATTTTAGAAAATGAAGTAGAAGATAAAATAATTATAGAAGATTTACCTAAAGATATTGAAAGTTTTGATTACAAAGATACAAATTTAAACAAAAAATATACATTTGAAAACTTTGTGGTTGGTAAAAGCAATAAATTAGCATATGAAGTTGCTTTAGCTGTTGCTCAAAACCCAGGAATTACATACAATCCTTTATTTATATATGGTAATAGTGGATTAGGTAAAACTCATTTAATGCATGCGGTTGGTAATTACATTATTAATCATTTTGATAAAAAAGTATTATATGTTACTAGTGATAATTTTATAACAGATTTTATTAAAATTAGTAAAAAAAATGAGGATGGTAATAATTACGATTATGCTGAAATATTTAAAAATAAATATCGAAATGTTGATGTTCTTATAATAGATGATATACAATTTTTAGGTGGGGCTACTAAAACACAACAGGAATTCTTTAATACTTTTCAAAACCTTCATCAAAATGAAAAACAAATCATTATTTCTTCAGATCGTTCACAAAATGATTTAAAATTATTAGAAGACCGTTTAAAAACTAGATTTAGTTGGGGAATAACCGTTGATATTTTACCTCCTGAATATGAATTAAGAATTAAGATTTTTAAAAACAAACTAAAAGCTGAAAAAATTGAGATTGAGATTCCAGATGATGTTATTAAATATATAGCTACAAATATAGGTGACGATGTTAGAGCTATTGAAGGATCGTTAAATAGACTTTTAGCTTACACAGCTATTATGGGATTTAAAAATATAAATTTAGAAGTTGCTACAGAGGCTTTAAAAGACTTTTTATATAAAAATACTAATGAAATTAATAGTATTAATAAAATACAAAAGATTGTAGCGGAATATTTTAAAAT
>JAAZHK010000066.1 GCA_012510745.1 Mycoplasmatota bacterium | reverse complement strand
TTCTTATTTTAATTGGTTGAAAAATTTGAATATCATTTTGAATAGCTACTTTTTTTATTGGAGAATACTCTATTTTTTGGTGACGACCTTTGGCTTTATCAGGCTGTGTTACAACAGCTACAACATTGGTTTTTTCAATTAGTTTTTCTAATACGGGTACAGCAAATTGAGGAGTACCCATAAATATTACTTTTATTTTTTTCATATTGTCTCCTATTATTATAACCCTATTGGATTAAAATCTATATCTATTTTTACTTTATTATTACTTTTATAATGATTCTTTATTTTAATTAGAGTTGGATATAAATTCAATTCATGTTTATATTTTATAATTATATTAAAACGATATATATTATTAATTTTAAAAACATTGGGAATTGTTGGTCCTAAAATAATAGAGTTTATTAAATCTTCTTTTAATATATAACTAATTTTATTACTTATTTCTTTTGCTACATCATACGAAGCACTCATTATCTTAATTGATACTAAATAATAATAAGGCGGGTAACCTAGTTTACCTCTAATAAACATTTCCTGTTGATAAAAACCTTTAAAATCATTATTTTTAGCAAACATAATAGCATAATGATCAGGATTAAAAGTTTGAATAATTACTGAACCTCTTTTTTTACCTCTCCCACTACGCCCACTTACTTGGTTTAATAGTGAGAACGTATATTCACTACTTCTAAAATCAGGAATGTTCAAGGCTGTATCAGCATTTATAACCCCTACCAAGGTAACATTATCAAAATCTAATCCCTTAGATATCATTTGAGTACCCAAAAGAATATGATATTTTTTAGCTTTAAAATCATTAATTATACGTTCATGTGAACCTTTTTTTGTAGTAGTATCTAAATCCATTCGTATAATCTTATATTTAGAAAATAAATTATTTAATTCTTCTTCAATCTTTTCTGTTCCTAAACCGAGTTTTTTAAAATTTAAGCTATGACAAGTAGGACAAGTTTCGCTTTTTTTAGTAGCATAACCACAATAATGACAACGTAAGTTATTACTAGTTTTATGGTATGTTAATGTAATTTCACACTTAGGGCATTTTTCAACATGTCCACAGTCAAAACAAGTTATAAATGAAGCATATCCTCGTCTATTTAAGAGTAAGATTATTTGTTCATCTCTTGCTAAAACTTTTTGCATTTTAGTTACTAAATCATCTGAAAAATAACTGTTTTTTTGTTTTAGTTTTTTATTCATATCAATAATAGTTATCTTAGGCATTTCTCGATTAAAAATCCTATTAGGTAATTCTAGTAATTGATATACTTTTTTTTGAGCTCTAGCATAAGACTCTAAAGATGGTGTTGCGCTTCCTAAAATAATTATTGATTGATGGAATTGACTTCTTTGAATCGCAATATCAACAGCATGATAATGAGGATTAGCATTCTCTTTATAAGTGGTTGAATGTTCTTCATCAATAATAATAACCCCTATATTTTTTAATGGTGCGAAAATAGCACTCCTAGCACCTATTACTATATTTACTTCTTCATTTCTAATTCTGCGCCATTCATCATATTTTTCACCAGCATTTAAACCACTATGTAATATGGCTATCTTATTACCAAATCTTTCTCTAAATCGCTCAACTATTTGAGGAGTTAAAGATATTTCCGGCAACAAAACAAGTGCTGTTTTTTGATTTAATAAATTTTTTTCAATTATTTCCATATATACTTCTGTCTTACCAGAACCTGTAACCCCATGCAACAAATATGTTTGAGGTAATTTTTTGTTTTTTATAACTTCGGCCACTACCTTTTCTTGATCCGCAGTAAGTGTAGATTTAGGTTTAGTTTTTATTTCATTAGTTAAACGATATAATTCTTTTTCAATTTCTTTAACTATTTTATTTTTTAATAATGTTTTTAAACTACTTTGAGAAATTGTGTTTAATAAAGATTTTTTAACTTCTTTTTCTTTATTAAGAATATCAATAATTTTTTGTTGTGAAGGATTAGTTTTAATATTAGAAATCTCTTTATTTAAAATAATATATTTTTCTGTTTTAATATTAATATTTGTTTTGTTTTTAGCTTTTAAAGCAGATGGTAACATAATTTGATAACAATTAATGAGGTTAGTTAAATATTTTCGACTCATATATTTACCTAATTTTAATAATTCTTCGTTTAAAACAACTTCTTCATCAACTACGTTATTAATGTCTTTTAAATCTTCTATTTCAGAAGTCTGTTTAATTTTCATAATAAAACCTTCAACTTGGCGATTACCAAAAGGTACGATTACTCTTATACCTATTTTAATTTTTGATATTAAACTATTAGGTACTTTATAGTCAAAAAGACGATCGATATTTTGACTAGCTACTTCAACAAGAACACTAATAATCATAACATCACCACCTGTTAATATTATAACAAATTTTTATCCAAAAAGAAAAATAAGTACATCTATACTTATTTTGAAAGAACAATTCTAAAACTTGTTTTATTGTTAGCGTGACCTGATAGATAATTATAATTAAAAATACCTGCCGATATTTTATCATTATATGCTCCACCTCTAATTATCCAATTAGAACCAGTTATAAAAGAATGTGTATTTTCATTCCACCCGGCTGTTTCTGATAAAGCATAACCATAACAGGCCTCATTATTACAAGCGGTTAAAGGATCATAACTAGTATAAAAATTATACAATCTTTTATTTGCCCAATTAATTTCATTAGCACTTGCCATAGTATATTCATTGCTACCACCACTCATATCATAAATACCATAAATATTTCCTGTAGTCGAGGCTCTTTTACCTTTAATATAATCTGCTGTTGTTTCTGTATTACAATCAAAATCCACTAAAACAGAATTGCTATCTTTATTAACTATACTGCTACATCCTGTTATAGAATTATTGTTATGATAAACATTATTTATCCATACATCACAGCCTGTTTCTATACAATCATCCGTTGACTCATATAGTCCATATTGACTATAGGTTAAATATGCTGCTGCTCCCCATTCACTGTCTTTCATCATATAACTATTTAATTTTAAATGATATAAATTTGATAAAGCTTTTGCTGTTGTAAATTGATGCGCAATTTGTTGATTTGTTAAACTATATACATTAGGCTTGATTAAAATTGACGTTTTTGCTTCATCAATATTATTAATATTATTGGTGCCTGTTTCAAATTTTCCTACCCATATACCAGTAATTTCGTTTTTACCTATGGTAAATGCAGGATGAGTATAATCACACCCTGTTGTTTTGCTAGAATTATTGCCACAATCTCCAATTTTTTTTGTATATTGACTATCTAATATATTTTCAAAACCTATATTTATTTTACTAGCCTGTCCATTATTAAAAAGAGTATAATAATATCTAGGAATCCACACAAACATTGCACCTATATCATCTGTAGGTATGACTGTTCCAATTTCAGCTTTCAAATAATCATTAACTGTACAATAATTGTTATTGCCTGTGCAATTTTGATCATTCGTATATAAGTTTTTTAATTTAGTATTATCAGTTGATAAATCTTTTACTACTGCTACATTTGCCCAAATTCTATTATCATAATCATACCATTTTTGAGTAAGATCCATTTTTACCCAAACTTGAGCATTTTCATCAAAAGTAATAGGAATCATTTGTTCATCTAATTTTGGATAAGCGGCTCCACTATTATCAACATAAAGACCAGCATCTAACGCCTCAACTTTTAATTTAGCACGAAACTCTTGTCCCAAAATATCATTTGATGCATCTTCACTAATCCATAACTTTAAATTATAATTATTTGATGATTCAACTCTTAATAACTCTTGATCGATTTTTAATATACCTGAATTATCTAAATTATATACTTCTCCATTATTAATACTATAACGGAGATTACTGGTCGCAAGTTCTCCAGTTGTTTTCTCCAAAGTAACTATATATCTAGTAGGTAATGATCCTGTGTTTGTAATTTTAAATTTATAACCTTCAAGCGATAATCCTTCTAAATCGCTCATTGGATAACTATTAATAATAGAAACTATTCCTTGATCCGATACTTCCAAATTTAATGTTCCTGATTTAATAATATTCTTATTAGATTTATTTAAATAAGTAAAAACAGCATATGTATTCCCTATTAAAATTAATAAAGTCGCTATTATAGGAATAATACCTATTAATACTTTAATTTTAGCTTCTTTAGTTAACTTTTTCAAATTTTTCTTTTTTCGGGGCATTTTATCCCTCCTATACTATACTTAATATTTTAACATATTTTGATTTTTTATACTATAAATTTTAATAACAACAAATAAATTAACATATAAAATTATTATATTAAAAAAGAAGCTACTTAGCTTCATTTTTAGTTTCTTCTAATTTATTTAAAACCTCTTTAATAACAATAATTGTTTTTTCTCGAACTTCTTCAGCCATTTCTTTTAAAATAGGGGTTCCTTTATCAACTGCTAATTTTACTAAATCTTCACTTTTCTTTTTTAGTTCTTTTCCTTTTGTTTTAGCTATCTTTAATACTTTCTCTTTATCTAGGTCTTTTAATTCTTTTTCGATTTCATTTACTTTTTTTTCTAATGTTTTTTGAACTTCTTCCATATCAAGTTCTTTTACTTTATTTAGAAGTTCTTCCATTTTAGTTCCTAATTCTTTTCTTGTTTCACTACCTTTTTTAGGTGCGAAAAGAAATCCTAGACCTACTCCTAGAGCTGCTCCAGTAATAAATTTGCTCATTCCTCTTTTCTTCATTTTTCCTCCTTTTCTTTTTTTCTTTTTTTTGAAAATAAATTGCCTATAAAGATAGCTATATTTTCAGATATTTTATTACTTATAGATGATAGTCCATCTGAAAAAATATCAATAATACTAAAAAAGTTATTTAATGATCTCAATTTATTTTCTACATCAGTTAAAACACGATTGGCTTTATTTATTGAGATTATCAATTTTATCCCTAAAATAATTAATACAACAAGCAAAACAATACTTAATAAACATAAAGTGATAGGTAATATTGCTATAAAACTTTCCATTTATTACTCCTTATCCTCATACATTGAATCAATTAAATCAAATAAATTATCTTCCAATAAATCTTCTTTTGTATCATTGTCTTCTTGTTCGGTTTTCACTACTTCTTCAGCAAATATTTCATAAGTAGAATCTTCAGACTTTTTCTCAGTTGTTTCAGATAAATCCTTTTCGATTTTTTTCTTTTCTTTAGTTAAAATTCTTCCTATAGCTTCCTCTTGACTTCGATCTTTATAGTCTACATTATATTGTAACCCTAAATCTTCAAAATATTCACTAGCATCGCCTATAGTAACTTGTTCAACAATTGGGTTTTCGTCTTCTTCATTCATATCATATACGATTGGTGATGATTCTTGTTCTTCTATTATGCTCTTCTCTAAATCAAAATCAGTATTTAAATCTTGATTATTTTCAGCAGAAAGTTTTTTTAAATCGAATTCAGAGGTTAAGTCTCCATAAGCTTTTTCTCTTATACTATCAATATCTAGTTTATTAGACGGAATGGTTATACGTACTTCTTTTTTAATAGAAAAATCTTCTTTTTTAGCGTCTTTATCTTCTATAATGCCATAAACTGGAGAAATATTAGGTGATGGTTTAAAAGATTTTTTTTGAACAACTACATCTTCTTTATAGTTATGTTGATAAGAATCATAATTATTACTATGGTTGTAATTATGTCTTTCAAATTTTGGCATATCATAACCTGTTTTATCAAAATCGTCTTCTGTTTCAAAATCTTCATCTTCAAACATAATTGGAAAACTATTTTGCTTAGTGTCAGCTAATAAATCTCTTTCTGAAATAATATCAATGTTATCAGTTTCATCTTTAGATATAGAAACATCAATCTTTCGTGCTACTGGTTCTTCTTGTTTTTCTTTTTTCTTTACTACTGGTTCTTTTATTTCAACTTCTACTTCTTCAAAAAAGGCATCCTTTAATTTACTAAATAGTCCCATGTTTCCTCCTTTATTGTCCTTCTTCTATAAATATATTATCTTCATCATAAATAGTTTCATCAAAGTCATAAGTCGTCGAATATTCTTCTAATAAACTTGAGAAGCTTTCTGGATCTTTTTCATCTTTAAAAAGAGTAAAATTTTCTGTTTTATAATTTAAAGCATTTTCGCCAATTAGAGTAGCCAAGGTATTATCATTAAAAGTAATGCTTGATAACATTATCATACTTTTAGCTATCGTTTCATTTAAATTATTTTCTTTACTTGTTACTTCTATTTTACCATAATTATAAACAATTGTAATATTATAAAGATTATCTTTTTGCATTATTTCAATAAAACCTTTTTTGGATCCTCTAGATATTTCTTTATAATAAAAAGCATTATAGTCTTTTTGATAGTTTAAAGCAGTTTTATGATAATAAGCAATAGCATCTATGTATAAATAGTAATTATTGTTTTTGTCTTTTAAAATAGCATTATAATCTTTTTTATCAATATACTTTATACCTTTGGGAATATAATATTTATAACCTTCAAAAACAACATTAGTTACTTTTTTATTACTAATAATGTTATCTACTATAACATCAAT
>JAAZHK010000065.1 GCA_012510745.1 Mycoplasmatota bacterium | reverse complement strand
CCATATCTAGTTCGACAAATAACAGTTGCTTTTTCAGTTAAATCTCTTCCTTTAGCAATTGCAACTTTTTCCATTAAAGCCTTACTCATTCCCATAGCATTAATTGGATAAGCAGCTTTATCTGTACTCAATACAATAACTTTTTCTACCCCTTTATTAATGGCAGCCTCTAAAACATTATTAGTACCTAAAACATTTGTTTTTACTGCTTCAATAGGAAAAAATTCACAACTAGGCACTTGTTTCAAGGCAGCAGCATGAAATATAAAATTTACTCCATCCATAGCATCTTCAATACTATGATAATCTCGAACATCACCAATATAAAATTTAAGCTTAGGATTATTGTATTTTTTACGCATATCATCTTGTTTTTTTTCATCTCGCGAAAACACTCTTATTTCTTTTAGTTCGGAATTTAAAAATCGTTTTAATACGGCATTTCCAAAAGAACCCGTACCTCCAGTAATTAATAAAATTTTATCTTTAAACATTTTTTTTACTCCTTTTCATAAAATCTTCTAATATTTTAACAGATTTTTCAACATTGCATTCTTTTTCTAGATAATTACGGCCCTTTTTACCCATTTCTATTCTTAATTTTTTATTTGTTAGTAGTTCCGTAAACTTTTTATCAAATTTGTTTATATCGCCACTAATAACATAATATCCAAATTGTGCTTTTTCAATAATTCTTCCATAATCTGTATTTTTATCAATTGCAGCCATAATTGGTAAGGCGCATTCTAAATATGACAAAGTTTTCGAAGGAAAATTTGGAATTGTAAACCTTGAATCTAGAAATATTAAACCAATATCACATGAAGACAAGAGATTTTCATAATCATTTCTAGGCATATAATCATATTTAATAACATTATTAATTTTATTTTCATCAATATAATTAAATAAACGTTTCTTTTCTGTCCCTCTTCCTATCAATAAAAATTTAAGGCCTTCTCTATTTTTATAAAAGTCTATAATTTTAATAAGAAAATCAATTCCTTGTGGTTTTCCAAAATTTCCTCCAAATATAGCTACAACATCTTTTTTATCAATATTATATTTTTTTCTAATTTTTTGTTTCTCTTCTATTGTTGTTTTATCAAAATCTTTGACAAAAACAGTGTTAGGAAAAATTTCTAGTTTGTTTTTCTTTAAATATTTATTTTCTTTTAACAAATATTTAATATTTCCTTCAGACATACATCCAATCTTTGTAGCTGTTTTATATAATTTCTGTTCTTGTTTTTTAAAGTATATATACATAGGATTGTGTTTAGAATAAATTCCTATATCTAAACCATTTTGAGGAAAGATATCTTTCATCATTAAATATGATGGGGCCTTATATTTATTCATAGCCCATTTAATTGTCTTATTAAAAGTTACAGGTGGAGTATGAAATAAAATTAAATCAAATTGGTATTCCTTAAAATATTTATTAATGCTTTTTATTAGCTGATTTCCTACTCTTAAAAAGCTTATAGCTTTTTCAAATAGATTAACTTCATATATATTGCCTGTTTTTACTCTTAAAACCTCTAGTCCTCTTTCATTGTTTAGTTTGGTTTTAATTATATTTTTTTTTTCTTCTGAAACAACGACCTTTACTTTATGTCCTTTTTTTAATAAAGCTTCTGACAAATCGGTATATATATTACTACCTTTAGATGCCGTAGGGTAATCTTGAGTTATAAATAAAATTTTCAATTAGTTACCTCCTGTTTTTATCACTTTATTTATTTTATTATAACAAAATTACTTATCGGTGTAAATGAAAATAACCCTTTATTCAAAATTAAAAGAGTTTTAAAACTCTTTTAATATCCATTAGTTTGATAACGTCCAACACATTTAATATATGGACTATATGTAATTGATGTTCCATTATAAATTAATTTAACATAACCTTCGCATGTTCCTACATTATCTTTTAAATTATTAATAATATGCATATTAAATAACTCTTCGTAAGTTACGGTAATTGTTTCACCGTTATTTATTTTTAAATCTTTTTGTTTAACATAACTAACAGCAGCATTCTTTAATTTTATTTCTAATGAAGTATAATCATAGCTAGTAACTGAATTATTAATATCAACATTTAAATTATTACCATGATTTAAATCCATTCTATAAGAAATTACACTAGATATAATAAGAAAAATAATAAAGATTACAATAAAGGCAATAAAAACAGACATTCCCCATCCTTTATTATTTAATTTATATTGCATTTAAAACACCTCAATTTAATTATACTTGGTTTTTAAAAATAAGAAAAGAAAAAAGATACTTTTTGTATCTTTATATAACAACTGCTATTAAAGTATTGGATCCTTTATTGACAACTTTTGATAATGTTTGTTGTAATTTATAACGAATGTTTTCTGGCATCATCGCTATTTTTGATTGAATGCCTTCTTGCACTATAACATCTAAACTGCGACCAAAAATTTCGCTTTTCCAAATGTTTGAAGGTTCATTTTCATAGTCTTTCATCAAATAATTAATTAATTCTTTACTCTGTAATTCGCTTCCTATTATAGGTTCAAATGTTGATTGAACATCTACCCTGATCATATGAATTGAAGGTGCCATTGCTTTTAATTTTACTCCATATCTACTGCCTTGTTTGGTAATTTCAGGTGTATCTAATTTCATATCTAAAAGTGTTGGAGAAGCTACCCCATATCCTGTTTGCTTAGCCATTTTTAAAGCACTTTTTATTTGATCGTATTCCTTTTTTGCCTCATTATAAGATTGGAATAAAGATAACAATTCGGCTTTATTTCTAACATCTATCTTTATAATAT
>JAAZHK010000064.1 GCA_012510745.1 Mycoplasmatota bacterium | reverse complement strand
TAAAGTTATATGTTGAAACAAAATACCAACTTCTAAACATTTTTTCCTTTTCATATTAATATATACTTTACTAGCCAAATCATTATCAATACTGATGACTACTAGTTGTAATTTTTGTTTTGTGTTAGAAATTTCTTTTTTTAATTTTAAAGTTAGATCATTACTTAACTTTTTACCATCTAATAAATTAGTCATTATTAATTTGTCTTTCTAAAGAAAATTTACTAGTTAAATTTAATACTCTTTTTTTTAGAGTGATTTTTAAAGCGGAATTATTAATATCATTAAGTAATTCATAAATAATATTGGCTATTTCTTCAAAATCTTTTTCTTTAAGACCTCTAGTGGTCATGGCAGGAGATCCAATACGAATGCCGGAAGTTGTCATGGGTGATTCACAATCATTAGGAATAGTGTTTTTATTAACGGTTATATTAATATCATCTAAAGCTTTCTCAGCTTCTAAACCAGTAATGCCAAAAGAAGTTTTTACATCAATAAGAATTAAATGATTATCAGTACCTCCCGAAACAATACGAACATTTTTCTTTATTAAATTATTAGAAAGAGCTTGAATATTATTTAAGACTTGCTTCATATATATTTGAAAATAATTTTGAGTTGCTTCATAAAAACATTGGGCTTTTGCTGCAATTACATGCATTAAAGGGCCACCTTGAATACCAGGAAAGACTATTCGATTAATCTTTTTAATGAAATCTTCATTATTAGTTAAAATTAATCCTCCTCGTGGGCCTCTTAAAGTTTTATGAGTTGTACTTGTTACAACATCGGCATAAGGAAAAACAGCGGGATGTAGATTAGCTGCAATTAAACCAGCAATGTGTGCCATGTCAACCATTAAATAAGCTCCACAACTATCTGCGATTTCTCTAAATTTTTTAAAATCTATAATTCTTGAGTAAGCACTCGCACCTGCTATAATTAATTTAGGTTTATGTTTAATTGCAATTTTTTTGACTTCATCGTAGTCAATCATTTCTGTTTTTTGATTAACATTATAAGAGATTATTTTATAGTCGTTACCACTAAAACTTAAAGGATGACCATGGGTTAAGTGACCTCCATCATTTAAATTCATTCCCATAATTATATCATTTGGTTTTAATAAAGCTCGATATACTGCCATATTAGCAGCACTACCAGAATGAGGTTGAACATTAGCATATTGACAATTGAAGATTTTTTTAGCATATTCTATAGCTTTGTTTTCAAAAATATCAATATATTGACAACCTCCATAATAACGTTTATCCGGATAGCCTTCAGCATATTTATTAGTTAAAATGCTTCCTTGTAATTTTAAAATATTTTGTGATACATAATTTTCACTGGCAATTAATTCAATATTATTAATTTGTCTATTAGCTTCTAAATCTAAAGCTTCTTGTAAACTTTTATCCATATTTATCTCTCCTATTAAAATTATTATATCATAATTTAAAAAAAACGATTAATATTAATAGCTTTTACTTGCGAAAATACCTAAAAATGTTATAATTTATATATAGATATAATGAATTTTTTTAAATAAGAAAAAGAATATGCATGGAGGAAAAATGGAAAAAATAACAATGGATAAATTAATTAATTATTGTAAACAATATGGGTTTATATTTCAAGGTAGTGAAATATATGGAGGTTTAGCAAATACCTGGGACTATGGACCATTAGGTACATTATTAAAAAATAATCTTAAAAATCTTTGGAGAGAAAAATTTATCCAAAAAAGAAATGATAGCTATGAAATAGATTCTACTATTTTAATGCATCCTAGAGTTTGGGAAGCCAGTGGTCATGTCGATTCATTTGATGATTTAAAATTAGATTGTAAATATTGCAAAAGTCGCTTTCGTGCTGATCAATTAATAAATAATTTTGATCAAGAAGTTAATCCTGATAATATGAGCATTAAGGAAATGGAACAATATATAAAAGAACATAAAATTAAATGTCCTAAATGTCAAAAACACGATTATACTGATATTCGTCAATTTAACTTAATGTTTCAAACGCTTCGTGGGGCAGTGGAAGATAGTAAAAATGTTATTTATTTAAGACCAGAGAATGCTCAAGGTGAATATGTTAATTATTTAAATGTTTTACGAAGTATGAGATGTAAAATACCTTTTAGTATTGGTCAAATGGGTACAGTTTTTCGTAATGAAATAACTCCTGGTAATTTTACTTTTCGTACAATCGAATTTGAACAAATGGAATATCAAACTTTTTGTAAACCAGGTACTGATATGGAATATTATGAATATTTTAAACAATTTGGGAAAAGGTTTTATATAGAATTAGGAATTAATGAAGAACATTTAAGATTTCAAGATCATGATAAATTAGCTTTTTATGCAAAAGCAGCTTGTGATATCGAATATTTATTTCCTTTTGGTTGGGGTGAAATAAATGGTACTCATAATAGAACAGATTACGATTTAAAAAGACATGAGGAATATTCTGGTATTAGTATGAGTTATTTAGAACCAGAAACAAATGAAAAATATATTCCTTATATTGTTGAATCGACATATGGAGTTGGTAGAAGTATTTTAGCTATTTTATGTAATGCTTATGAAGAAGAAACTCTATCTGATAATCAAACTAGGGAAGTGTTGCATCTAACTTATGATTTAGCCCCATTTAAAGCTTGTGTTTTACCATTAATTAAAAAACAACACAGTGAAAAGGCCCAAGAAATATATAATATGCTTAAAAATTTGATTATGATTTCTTATGATGATACAGGAAGTATTGGAAAACGCTACCGTCGAGCAGATGCTGTTGGAACTCCATATGTTATAACAATTGATGATGAAACTATTTGTAATGACACAGTTACACTTAGATATCGTGATACAATGAAACAGATTACTGTACCAGTTAAAGATTTGATTAACTATATTAAAAAGGAGTTATAAAAATGCTTAATAAAAAAAATAAAGAATTAGATGTACCAAGATTAAATGAAATAATTAAAATTAGTAACCACCTATTAAAAATATTTTATCCATTAATGATAGCGGGTGCTATTTTATTAATAACTTTTGTTTTAAATGAATGGAAAGTGTTATCATTTGCTTATAGAATATTGCAAATTTTAAAACCCTTATTTATAGGTCTTATAATAGCGTGGCTTTTTGATCCTTTCGTTACTTGGTTAAGTAACAAAAAGACAAATCGTGTTTTAAGTACTGTTATTACTTTTTTAATAGTTGCGACTATTATATATATTTTTTTAAGTTTTTTCATACCAGTTTTAGCTAATCAAACTAATGATTTTATAAGCTTTTTACCAAATATTTTAAAATATTTACAGAAATTTGTTGATAATATTTTTTATAATATTGAATCAGTATCAGGC